>RZYZ01000141.1 GCA_009930125.1 Clostridia bacterium
CGCTTTGTAGATCTCTTTGTTTTCAGCAATGTAGAAATTGTAGATGAACCTGCAGACACCGATGGTTCTGTTTATTTTGTGTTTCTGCTTCTCAGTCGGATGTATTTCCGTCTTATAACTTTTCAGCACCCTGATCATCACCTTTATGCACTATTTTCCTGGAATTTCTTTAAGAAAATTATAGCACATACGTTCTTTTCTGGCAATTGAATATGAAACATATATTATTGTATCTGATGGAATCAACAAGATGAGCCTGAACCTGATCGTATGGAGTGAACCTATGTGGAAAGCTCGTTCCTTTCATCATTGCACCAAAGCTGGATTGTCATAGCAGAAACATGTATGAACTCAGGGAGTCCATGAATCATGGGTATATTGCGTCACTTTTGTCCATGATTGTATATGTTATTAAGAATCATTGGCTACTCCTTTCTTTGTTTGGACTAAGATTTATTTATTCTATTATAGCAACTATAGGGCATTGTTTCACAGAAAACCGAATAATTACTGTTTGAAAGCAGGAAAGATGCAGGAAACAGCGGATTTGTAACAATTAAGTCTCAATTATTATATAATTTTGAATTAATAATAAGTTATAATAGACACATATAACAGAAGAAACTGAAGAAAGGATTGCAACTATGGATCAATATCAGTCTGAACCAAAGGATTTCATAAACAGAGAATTAAGCTTTCTTGAATTCAATCATCGGGTGCTGGAAGAGGCCAAAGACAGCAACAATCCTTTACTGGAAAGGTTGAAGTTTGCAGCCATCGTCATCTCCAATCTTGATGAATTCTACATGATCCGGTATGGAACCTTATCCGATCAGATCCATGCGAAGATCTACAAAAGGGATTCATCCGGACTGACTCCGAAAGAGCAGACCCAGGCCATCAACAAGAGAACCGGTGTGCTCCTGAAAGATCTTTATGAACTGATCAATGGGGACATCAAGAAAGAGCTGAAAAAGCTCGGCATTGAATTTGTGAATCACAAGGATCTGGATGAGGAGCAGAAGGCGTTCATCCATAAGCTCTACACAGACAGCATCTATCCGGTGCTGACACCCATGGTGGTGGACTCCACCAGACCGTTCCCGCTGATCACGTCAGAAACCCTGAATATCGCGGTGCTTCTGGAGGACAAGAAATCTCTGGAGAACCATCATATCGGAACCATTCAGGTCCCAAACGTCCTGGACCGGTTCTACTATCTGCCAGGAAAAAAAGAGGAGAGCAGAAAATACATCATGCTTGAAGAGATTCTGAAGCTGAAAATAACGGATCTGTTCAACGCTTTCGACATCCTGGGCTATTCCTGCTATCGCATCAGCAGAAACGCGGACCTGGAATATAACGAGGATGAAGCGGATGATCTGCTTGAAGTCATCAAGGAGACAATCAAACTCCGTAAATGGGGAAATGTGATCAAACTGGAAGTGGAAGACAATGTTTCCGAAGAGCTGCTGGAATATCTCATGGATGAATTTGAAATCACTGCAAACAATGTATTCAAGATCAGAGGTCCACTGGATCTCAGATTTCTGCATAAGGTCAGTGCGATCCCGGCGGATGACGCCTTGAGATTCAAGGAGATCATCCCATTGCCGGTACCGGAGCTTCTCATCCATGAGGATCTGTTCCAGTCCATTGCGCACAAGGATGTGCTGCTTCACCATCCCTATGACAGTTTTTCCACCATCATAAAGCTGATCAAACAGGCATCCGTGGACCCTGATGTTCTGGCCATCAAGCAGACGCTCTACAGAGTCTCCGGAAATTCACCCATTGTAAAGGCCTTGGCGGAAGCCGCAGAAAACGGAAAACAGGTCACGGTTCTTGTGGAGCTCAAAGCCCGCTTCGATGAGGAGAACAACATCAACTGGGCCCTGCGTCTTGAAAAGGCGGGATGCCATGTCATCTATGGGGTAACAGGACTAAAGACCCACTGCAAAGCACTGCTCATCATCCGAAGGGAAAGCAACGAAATCAAACGCTATTTCCATGTGGGTACAGGAAACTACAATGACATCACCGCCAAACTTTATACGGATGTTTCCCTGGTGAGCTGCAATGGAGAACTGGCCAAAGATATTTCCGACATCTTCAACCGCCTGTCCGGGCACTACAGATATGATAAAATGAGACAGGCCACTCTTGCGCCGGAGGATATGCGTGACAAGTTCACAGAGCTCATCGAGAACGAGCGAAAGCTGGCAAAGGACGGAAAGAAAGCACTCATCATCGCCAAGATGAACTCTCTGGTGGACAAGGACATCATCGAAAAGCTCTATGCCGCATCAAGAGACGGGGTGCAAATCGAACTGATCATCCGCGGAATCTGCTGCTTACGACCCGGCATCAAAGGGATCAGCGAAAACATCACCGTCCGTTCCATCGTCGGAAGATTCCTGGAGCATTCCAGAATCTTCTACTTCCACAACAACGGGGAAGAGGACATGTACATCGGCAGTGCGGACTGGATGGAACGAAATCTCAACAAACGCATAGAACTTCTCATTCCCATCCACAACAGCGAGGCGAAGCACAAACTGAAAACCATTCTGGAGTATAATCTAAAAGACAACATGAAAGCGAGGATCCTCCAGTCTGACGGTACCTACAAGCATATTCAGAACAAAGACGATCCGTTCAACTGTCAGGAGGAACTGATCCTTAGAACGCAGAAGAAATTCAATAAATATAAAAAGAGGCTGGCCAAACTGCAGCAGGAAGGCCATTATTCAACTTAAGAATTGGGGGTAACAACATGAAAATCAAACTGAACACGAAGCATCCAAAACATGACGAACTGGTGGAGAGACTATCTCAGGAACTACCTGAACTCATCATCCGCTCCAAGGAAAGAGAATGGGGGGATGTGAAACCTTCCTTCAAGTTCAAGAAGAAACTGTATGAATTCGACAGCATTGAAGAGTTCATGAAACAAGCCAAAAAAATACTGAAGATGACGGATGAGGATTTTGCGAAAAAGACCAAACGCACGGTTCAAGACACCGATCCCAATGAAATGGGTGAAATCAGAAAAGTGGAGGAGCTTGTCCTTGAAATCCCAGTGGAAAAATACAACCTTCAGGATCTGAACATCAAACTGCGTCTGGGCTCTCACCAGGAAAAGAGCAGCACCTATGAAAGCGATACGCAGACACTTCATTATGAGGTGGAGGAAGATGTGACGGACGAAGATGCCGATGCTCTGGTAGAAGAAAGGGAAGAGCCTGAAATTTCCATGACCTCCATGAACAACGACATCGTACTTGAAATCCCGTCGGAGAAATACAACCTGAACGACCTGAATCTGAGCATCAAGTTCACCCAGTACGGGGAAGCCAGTTCGACTTACGAAGTGAAGAAAGAGGAAAAGAAGGCTGAACCGGTGGATTCCACCAGGGAACCCGGACTAGATAACGCATAACATCAATCGGTAGCCGGAATCGGATAACCGAAAAAGAGATCAGAATTCATTTTCTGATCTCTTTTTGCTTGCTATTTTATCTGTATGATTCCATCACTTCACGAAGGAGTTTCGGATCATTGGTGATGATGCCAGAGACCCCTTTGGCGATGAGACTTCGCATTCGTCTGGGGTGGTCCACTGTCCATGGCTGGATACCCACACCAGCTCTTTTCATTTCCCTCATGACCCACGGCTGAAGAAACAGATGTCTGGGATGTATATAGGATGCACCGAGGGACCTGGCGATGCTTCCTCCTTTATGCAGCCAGTAATCTGTAAGAAGGGCGGTTTCAATATCTGGACTGATCCTGTGGCACTTGGCGATGCTCTTCTGGGAGAAGGAGCACAGAATCACCTTTTCAGTCAGGCCGTAGTGACGAATCATCTCAATGGTCTTTTCTTCCAGGTCAGGATAACTGAAGACATTGTTCTTCAGCTCGATGACTGATGTGATCTGCTGATCCTGAATGAAGCTGAAATACTCTTCCAGCGTCGGAATGCCACTCCTGTCATATTGACCTTTAAACAGAACGCCGGCATCCAAGCTTTGCAGCTGTTCCACCGTGAAATCTCTGATGAATCCTTTGACCTGAGTGGTACGCAGCAGTTCATCATCATGAAAAATCACGATATGGCCATCTCTGGACTGATGCACATCCAGCTCTATGGCGTCACAGCCTGCTTCGATGGCTTTCCTGAATGCCAGCATGGTATTTTCGGGATAGATCTTGCTGTAGCCTCGATGGGCGATATTCCTGATCATAACGGCTCCTTGATTTCAGATGTTCTTCTTACGCTAACATTATATCAGATTCCAGCAGAAGAATGTGCTCAAAACCACGGACAATCCGCCTGAGAAGGGTGTTCAGCGGTATTGTAATATGATACAATCAATAAAAAAAGAACTTAGGTTCTGAGGGAGGAGTAAACATGAAATCTGTTCGTATCGTACAAAGTGGCGATTTCCATCTGGATTCACCATTGGCCCTTCATCATGAGTCCTTCCGCAGACAGAGAAGGGAAGAGCTTCTACAGTCTTTTTCAAGAATCATTGATTTTTCCATAAAGACCGACGCGAGCCTGCTGCTGCTTACCGGGGACCTCTTTGATTCTTCAAGGGTCACCCCTAAGACACTGGATTTTCTTGCGAAGGAAATGAAGCGATTTCCCGGAAGGATCTTCATTTCACCGGGAAACCATGACCCGATTTCTGCAGAAAGCCCCTACGAAACCTATACCTTTCCGGACAATGCGCATATCTTCAGAGAGTATGAGGAAATCCATCTGAAGGATCTGGATTGCCTCGTCTGCGGACAAGGGTTCACAGGTGCATATCAGCACCAAAACATGCTGGAGGGTAGAAAACCGGAGCATTCTGCTGCCATCAGAATACTCGTGATGCATGGTGAAGTCACTTCAGGAACCAGTGCGTACAATCCTGTTTCAAAAGAAAGCATCGAAGAAAGCGGCTTCAGCTATATCGCCCTTGGTCACAGGCATGAATTCAGCGGCATATGCCAGGCAGGTTGCACATCCTATGCTTATGCAGGAATTCCCGAGGGAAGAGGATTTGATGAACTGGGAGACAAGGGGGTCATCTATGGCGAAATCTTTGATAAGGGAACAGGGCTTTCCTTCCATAGGACCAGCATCAGGAACTACTGCGCAGTGGATGTTTCCATCACCGGTCATTTCACCACCGAGGAAATTGCGGAAAGAATCCTGAAAGCACTACCGGACAAAAGCGCTCTCTATAAGATCGAACTGACAGGAACGGTCCCGTCCTATCTGCATCTGGACCTTACAAGTATAGAAACGGTCCTAAGCAGACATCTGGTTTATTTCACCCTGACAGACGCGACAACGGTCCATGAAACCATAGACCAGATCAGTGAGAATACACTGAAAGGACTGTTTCTCAAAACCATCATGGAGCGCAGAGAAGCTTCTTCTGATGATCTGAACTTACTGGAAGAAGCTTCTAACATGGGGCTTCGGATTCTGTCACAGGAGGATTTCTAACATGCTGATAAAACGTGTCTCCATCGAACAGTTCGGAAAACTGAAGAAACAGACCTTTGAATTTCAGGATGGAATCAATGTGATCCAGGGGGATAATGAAGCG
>RZYZ01000505.1 GCA_009930125.1 Clostridia bacterium
ATTCTGGTGGATTTCAATGATCCGGATGCCACAGACGTCATCGGAAAAGTAAGCGTCATCGTAAATGGTGGTATTGTGGCTCATTCAGAACAGATCAACTCTAACTCAGGAAAACTTGAAGTCTCACTTCCCAATGACTATTCCTACTACTACATCATGGCAGAGCAGGCGGATGGAGACATCGCTGTCACTGCACCAGTATGGACAGGAGAAGTCACTCAGGTAGGTATCAACGACATGACAAAAGACACATCCATGGATGTCATGGGGGAAACCACAAAGATCACGACACATATGTACAATGGGGAAACAGAAGATTTCACTGTCACAAATGTGGAATATCTCCTTGATGGAGAGCTTCTCGCATCCGTTACAGAGAATCTTCCTGTCATCCTGAAGGGGACAGAAGAAAATCTCACATTTGATTATGTGCCGGAAAAAGTGGGCAAACAGACCGTCACGGTCAATGTGGAAGGAAACCTAAATGGTGTTTCCATGGCATTCACCAAGTCCATCACGCTGAATGTCTATAACAACGACAGCGTTGTGGATATTCTGGTAGATGCTGCCCATGACAACTTCTATATCTCCGGAGACTATGCAGACAATGATACGTACTTCACGGCTGTAGCCGGACAGAAGGGTGCAAGAGTGAAACGTGTCAATGATGTCATCACAGAGGAATCTCTGGAAGGGATCGAACTGCTCATGCTCACCGTTCCATACAAGGGATTCGGACAGATTCCAAAGAGCTATACTGACGCTGAAATCGCTGCCATCAGAAACTATGCTGAAAATGGTGGAAACATCATCCTGACTTCCAAGTCAGACAGAGGAAATCCAGGGGGCGAATTCGATGCAGCCGTAATCTCCAACAGTATTCTGGAAGCAATCGGAGCGAAAGCCCGAATTGCAGATGGTATTGTAGTGGATAACGAAAGAAAGTCCAATGAAGCCTATCGTATCCAGTTCACGGATGATGCGAACTTCAATGAAGACAGCATGTTCGGTAAGGGAATACTCACACAGACGACGAAGACTTTCAACGCATACAACTCCGCACCGGTTATCCTAAATGGTGCAACACCAATCGTCTCTGGATATGAGACCACATGGGGTGCAAACTATAC
>RZYZ01000142.1 GCA_009930125.1 Clostridia bacterium
ACCGGTTTGTTATCCCCTGTCTCTTTCCGATACTTCTCATAGACACTGCAGGCTACTGCAGTGTGAGGGTCCATGAGGTAGCCGTTTTCACCATACATGGTACGGATACTTTCTGAGACCTCCTCTTCTTCTGCGAATCCTCCATAGATGTCCATCTCCTTTACACCGGACCACTGAAAGCTTCCCGTTTCAGAAAGACTTTTCATCAGATTGCTGATAAGCGTATCCTCCTCTCCGGATATATGATAGAGAAACCGCTCCAGATTACTGGAGATCAGAATATCCATGGAGGGAGAAGAGGTCAGATGAAGCTTTCTTTTCCTGTCATAGGTTCCACTCTGAAAGAAATCAGTCAGCACCCTGTTGTCGTTGGATGCGCAGATAAGCTTTGCAACCGGCAGTCCCATCTCCCTGGCATAATAGGCCGCCAGAATGTTCCCGAAATTACCTGTGGGTACAGCCACATTGATTTCTTCTCCCTGGGTGATGTCCTCGTTTTCCAGCATCTTCAAATACCCGTAGATGTAGTACACAATCTGGGGAATGAGTCTTCCGATGTTGATGGAATTGGCGGATGACAGCCTGTACCCTTTCTCTCTGAGCATTTCCCCGTACTTTTCATCTCCGAAGATCTTCTTGACGCCATTCTGCGCATCGTCGAAGTTTCCTTTCAGCGCCACCACATGGGTGTTTTCTCCTTTCTGGGTCACCATCTGGAGCTGCTGCATCTCACTGACACCCTCTTCCGGATAGAAGACGATGACCTTAACCCCAGTCACATCCCGGAATCCTTCCAGCGCTGCTTTGCCCGTGTCTCCGGATGTGGCAGTGAGAATCACCACCTCCTCTTGTATCCCATTGCTTTCCAAGGCACCTAGAAGAAGATGCGGCAGCACCGTCAGCGCCATATCCTTGAATGCCAGTGTAGGACCATGGAAGAGTTCCAGAAAATGGATACCCCCTTTTTCTATGATACGGACCGGTTCCTTCCAGTGGAATCTTTCCGTATAGGCCCCTTCCACGTATTTTTCCAGCTGCTCTTTACTGTACTCCTCAAAGTACAGGCCAAGGATCTGCAATGCAAGCTGCCTGTAGGAGAATCCTTCCAGCGCTTTCAGATCCGTGAGCCTTGGAATATATTCAGGCACAAAGAGGCCGCCATCCTGCGCGATCCCCTGCAGGATGGCCTCCATGCCGGAGACTTTGATCTGCTTGTTTCTTGTACTGTAGTACTTCATCTTTCTCCTCCTATCAGGCCATGGCGATGATGACAAAGGATTCATCCCCTTGCATCTCCACCAGAGATCTGAGTTTCTTCAGGTTCATCTTTTCCGTAAGAAAACAGGTGACTCCTTCTTGGTCATGGAGCATTTTCGCCACATATTCTTTCGGAAAGGATTCTGCTTCTCCACCTCTTCCAATGCGTACATAGAAGGTGCCTTCGAGAAGCTCGTTTCTGTTCTGGAGTCTCTTTTTTCCTAAGGGACTTTCTTTCCTCTGGGTGTGTAAGATGCAGTCCAGTACATCCGTCAGAACACCACTGGCCGTTGTCCGCATGCCCGCCCCGGGTCCCTGAAAACTGAGATTTCCTCCATTGGAGCTATCAAGCTGAATACTGTTGTCCACTCCTTCCACACGGTAAAAAGAGCTCTTGTCCGGGACCGCCCTGGGGTAAACCCAGGCGGTGAAGTCTCCATGCTCCACTTTCGCTTCTCCCAGAAGCTTCACCTTTCTCCCAAGGGATTTCAGCAGTCTCACATCCAGCGCTGTGATGGAGGATATGCCTTCACAGAGGATGTCTTTCTCAAGTACGGAACCGCCAAAGGCGAGAGTTGAGAGGATTCTCAGCTTTCTTAAGGTGTCAGTTCCCGCCACATCCGCCGTCGGGTCTGACTCCGCATACCCCAGATGCTGGGCTTCCTGAAGCGCTTCCTCATAGCCCAGATTCTCTTCACTCATTTTTGTGAGAATGAAGTTGCAGGTACCGTTCAGAATACCAGAAACCTGGTTCACGCTGCTCAGCCGGATCTGGTCTTTCAGTGCTTTTATGACCGGAACCCCGGCTGCCACGCTGGCTTCATAGAGAAAATACACATGATGCTCCTCTGCCTTCCGGGAAAGCTCTTCATAATATCTGGAGACCACCGCCTTATTGGCTGTCACCACGTGCTTTCCTTTCTCAAAGGCTTTCAGGAAGAAGTCATAGCTGAACTCACGGTCTCCGGTGACTTCCACCACAATCCGGATGCTTTCATCCGCCAGGATGTCTTCCGGATTCATGGTGAGAAGGCCCTCAGGCACCTCGGTGTCACGTTTCTTACTGATGTCCTGCACCAGAATGAGTTTCACCTGGCAGGCTCCCCCTGGAGACGCTGTGAGCGCCTCTTTCCTTTCATCCAGAATTCTGTAGATTCCCTGTCCTACTGTGCCAAATCCCAGTAATCCGATTCCTGTCATCTTGTTCCCTCCTCTTTTTCCGTAAACGCCTTATAGATGGCCTGCACCGCCCTGTCAAAATCCTTATTCTCCAGGCCTATGAGAATGTTCAGCTCACTGGCTCCCTGGGAGATCATCCGGACGTTCACACAAGCTCTGGAAAGCGCTGTGAATACTTTCGCGGATATCCCTGTGGTGGCAATCATGCCTCTTCCCACCACAGCCAGAAGAGCCAGCTTGTCATAGGCGGATACCTGGTCCGGTCTGCAGTAGATTCTGATCTCCTCCATGATTTTTGAGAGCTTTCCATTCAGGTCCTTTTCTGAGACTATAATGGACACGGAATCGATGCTGGAAGGTGTGTGCTCGATGGCCACCTCGTTGGCCTCAAAGACGGACATGAGCTTTCTTAAGAATCCTTTCTCTGCATTCATATAGGTCTTCTCCACCGTGATCACCGTGAAGTTTTTCTTCCCTGCAAGTCCCGTGATGAAAAACGGGCTGCTTTTAGACCACTGATCCTCCACAATGAGGGTACCCGGATTTTCCGGATCATTGGTGTTTCGGATCTGGATGGGTATACCCTGTTCTCGTACAGGAAAGATCGCTTCTTCGTGGAGCACGGGAGCCCCCATATAGGAGAGTTCCCGCAGTTCTCTGTAGGTGATTTCCCGAATGGTCATGGGATCCTTCACGATTCTCGGATCCGCCATGAGAAAGCCTGAGACGTCCGTCCAGTTTTCATAAAGAGCAGCATGAACACCTTGTGCCAGAATGGAACCAGTGATGTCTGAACCGCCTCTGGAGAAGGTGAAGATGTTCCCCTCTTCATCCGCTCCGTAAAAACCCGGCACCACCACCCGGTTCCCATGACAAAGCCGCTTCTTAATGAGTTCTTCCGTCTTCCTGCTGTCAAATTTCCCTTTACTGTCAAACCGGATGATTTCTGCGGCATCAATGAACTCCGCCTCCAGATAGTCTGCCAGGATGAGACCATTGAGATACTCTCCTCTGCTTGCGCAGTAGTCTCTTGTTGCTCCTTCCGAGATCTTTTTCTTCACCTGGTCCAGAACTTCGGAAATGGGGAAACTGAGGTTCAGATCCTTTGAGATTTCCTCATATCTTTCTCTCACCAGCTGAAAGACCTCCTCAAAACTCAGGTCATGAGAAGAGAGCTGGTGACACATATAGAGAAGATCGGTCACCTTATGGTCTTTACTGTGTTTCTTTCCTGGTGCCGACGGCACAATGATTCTTCTTTCTTCCTTCTCCAGAATGATCTTCCTGACCTTCTGAAACTGGCGGGCGTCCGCCAGAGAGCTTCCTCCAAATTTCGCAATAATAATGCCTTCCATAGCACTCTTTCTCCTTCTCTTTGTCTTCATTTCGAATATCCTGTTTCTTCTTTCGTGGTAACTAAAAAAGCACCGCCCTAAAAAGGACGAGTGCTCATAACTCGCTTCCACCTATATTACTGTTCTCATGGAGGCCTTAACGCGTGCCAACGCAATTCCCTACTGGTTACGTTCAGGATTGAACTCCGAGGTGGTCTTCGGCCCTGGGTATCACGAGAAGCCTTTCAGCCGGTGAACTTCTCTCTCTTTTGATCCTTCAGGACGTACTCTTCCTCTTCAACGTTTTTCATAATTTTAATGCTCTTTCTGCGTTCTGTCAAGAAAGATTTACAATATTCAGTCACAAGAGAGCTTGCACTTATCTACAGTGAGGCATTATCCCCCATAAAGAAAGGCATCAGATGGAATGGATCTTCCCATTATGGACTCTCCCGCTTTCCTGGAGCCACCTGCAGGTATCTTGCAGTGTTTCCTTCATATCTCTGGGTTCATACCCAAGGTCCTTTTTCCCCTTGTCATGACTATACCGGTTGTTCGTGCCCAGGGTGAAGATGGAGTATCGGGTGAACAGAGGTGGCTGCTTCAGTATTTTATAATAGAGCTCTGCCATGGGCGCTGTAAAAGAAACGAACCAGAGGGGAAGGGTTTTAAGATGTTTTCCTCTTCCTGCAATCTCACCGAGCATCTCAAAAAGTTCGCTCAAGCTGTAATATCTGCTGGTCAGAAGATAGCCTTCTCCTGGCCTTCCTTTTTCCGCACAGGAGATGATGCCCTCTGCCACATCCCGTACATCCACAAAGTCATATCCCCCAGCCATGAGGGCCCGTAGTCTGCCACTCAGGAAGTCTTCAATGAGCGTGGTGGTATGGCTTCTTCCGAAGTCGTAGGGTCCGATGATCCCGGAAGGATGAATCACATTCACATGGAGTCCTTTTCTTCCTGTCTGTAGAACATATCGTGTTGCCATGGCCTTGGATTTCGCGTAGTGTCCTTCTACTTTCCGATGATCAAATGCTGTAGTTTCCACAATGGTCTCTCCACGGAGATTGTCGGCAATGGCATGGACGGAGCTGATGTATAGAAGCTTCTCCACCTTGTGTTCCAGGCAGAGATCCACCACATTCTTCGTGCCGAGCACATTGACGTCATAGAGGCGTCTTGTGAATCTCGTCTTGATGGATACAATGCCTGCACAGTGTATGAGGATTACTTTCTCCCCCACCGCATCCAGAAAAAGCGGAAGAAGCGTCTCTTTGTCTGTCACATCGCCATGATAGCTTCTTTCTGCACCCTCCACCACGGACTTCTCTCCAGAGAGAAGAAACAGCCATACCCGCTCTTTTCTTTCTATGAGCTTTCTGGCCACCACATTACCAAGATGTCCAGAAGCACCGGTGACGATATAGAGTTCATTCATTCCTTTCACCTCCTTGAGTCAGAAGACAAAGTAGAAGCATCTATTTTTACGTTTACCTGCGGTTTCTTATGCTTCGCCATCTCCTATTCTCTTCTGTCTTTATTGTACTACGATTATGAATTTCTTTCATAGGATGGTTCATTCTCCGAGTTCTTCCAGATTCAAATGATACAGTGAGAAGATTTCGGTTCAGTGAAAAAAATAAGAGTTTCGTCACTTCAAAATGACGAAACTCTTATCCAATCGTTATTACAACACTAGTCTATTTTTCCACCCACTACCACAATGTCTTCCTCATTCTTCACAATGGCCGATACTGCAGCTTCCAGAGCCCTTGCAATGTCTTCCATGGACATGGAAGGCGCTGGAGCAGGTCTTCTTGCCACCTGCTGAGGAA
>RZYZ01000506.1 GCA_009930125.1 Clostridia bacterium
TTTCTGCATAAACCACCCGCAGATCAAGGTGGTTTTCGCCCATTTCGGCGGAGGACTCTGGGCATATGAGTCGATGCCCGAAATGAAGCTTGCCCTCTCCAACGCCTATTACGATACTGCCGCATGGCCCTGGCTCTACAGCCACAAAGTTATCGAAGGGATCTTCGCTGCCGGAGCGGGATCGAAGATACTCTTTGGATCAGACTGGCCAATACTCGAATATGGCAGATACGAAAGACTTCTCTCGCAAACCTTTCTCTCTCAGGAACAAAGAGAAATGCTGCTCTGCGGTAATACCCGTGATCTTTTGTCATCGAAATATCACGTTCATAACATATAAATGAAGAGAACTCAGGTCAAAGAGATCGACCTGAGTTCTTTTTTATGCTTTTTGTAAATTGAAGATTTTCCCGGCCTGCTTATGCAGAGAGGGAAAGCAGGGAACGATAGTTTGGGTAAGCCATATTATCCGATGATATGTAGATCTCGACAGAATCAGAAATCTTCCTGATCTCTGCCATCAGCGGCACAGCCTCCTCGACAAGAGCGTCAGCATGCTTCCTGAGGCTGAGTTTTGCCATTCTTTCCTTCATTTCGACCAGTTCTTTTGTTTTTTCCATAAGATCCAGCTTCGCTTTTGCCAGTTTGGCAATATGGCCCTTCCATGCTTCAAGGCCCTCAACATCGCAGCCTTCTGCTGATAAGAAAGAACCCTTCTCAAGAATGATCTGTTTCGACAGTGCAGGCAGTATGCCTTCCCATATCATGTCACGAAGCACTGACATTTCGATCTCAACATTCTTTACAAAGGACTCCATTCTTATGACATAGAAGGATTCCATCTCTTTTTTCTTGAAGATGCCCATGTCTTCAAGCATATCGAGAGTCTTGGGCTCCAGAAAAAGGTCTATTCCTTCGGGGATAGTGCGGGCTTTGACTATGCCCCTTCGCTCTGCCTCTGCGTGCCATTCAGCCGAATAGGCATCTCCTTCGAACCGGATCTTCCTGTTCATCTTTGAAACCTCGCGAATGGTGCACAGGGCTGCATCGATCGCATCTTCACCCTTGTTTATCCGTTCTTCGAATATATTGATGAATTTTTCCAGACCTGCCGCCCATACAGAGAGTAT
>RZYZ01000143.1 GCA_009930125.1 Clostridia bacterium
GCACCCAGCTGAAGATAATGGGCTATGTCCTTTCCATCAAAGATTCCGCCGGCAACGACCACCGGAATCTTCACTTCATATTTTTCCTCGAAGGGCCGGATTACCTCCAGCACTTCCTTCAGGATGTCCTCCAGGTCCATATAGCTTTCATTTTCCATGACCTCTTTCTTAAAGCCCAGATGTCCCCCTGCCAGAGGGCCTTCCACAATGAACATGTCTGCAGGAATGCCGAACTTCTTGTCATAGACTTTGGAAATCAGCCTTGCGGCTTTTCCTGATGACACCACAGGTGCGATCTTCGTCTCTGTACCTTTCACCATTTTAGGCAGCTCCAGGGGAAGTCCCGCCCCCGTAACAATGAGATCGATGCCTTCCTCGATGGCGGTGCGGATCAGTTCGTCATAGGTTGTCATGGCTGCCAGTAGATTGACGCCGATGATCCCTTCCGGAGCAATCTCCCTCGCCTTACGGATTTCTTCTCTCATGGCCCTCTTGTTCGCTTCCAGATTGTTCTTCTGGAAATCCTCTTCTCTGTATCCGATCTGCACACCTGAAATGATTCCGATGCCGCCCTCTTTTGCTACAGCTCCTGCAAGAGCAGACAAAGATATGCCAATCCCCATCCCTCCCTGAATGATCGGCCATTTAGCGACCCGGTTTCCGATGCGTAGATGATTCATTATATTCAATTTCCTACCTCCAATTTTTCAATACCTCCATTATACAGATGTATACTTTGATAATCAAAATATTAAGAGATAATTAAGAATCAGCTCTGCATCATCCAATAAGGCAAAATCCGGGATCGCTTATGACTGATCCCCTGCCATAGCCTCATGACAGGCTGCTGCAGGGGATCTGCTTCTCTTATTCAATACCTCTGGTGGTTGACTCAGACTTAATAAGGCGATACAAACATCGGAAGTGCCGGAGGATAATAGGTGAAGAAGCCGGACATGAATGCCAGACTGACCACAATAATCATGCCAGGCACAAAGTAGACCCATCTGGGCTTTGCCACCCGATAGACATGGATCGCCAGTAGCTGTCCGATGACGACACTGACCATGGACGAGAAATTAACCCAGGAAGCTTCAATGGCGAAGGCTCCCGCCCAGGTGTAATACCAGAGCACGATGACCAGCATCCCGAAAATGATACTGACAGCCATGGATTGTCCCCAGCGCATACCGGAAAGCCTGCTTCTTCTCCTGAACAATGCGTATCCCAGAACCCACCACAAGAGTGTAGGCCAGTAGACCATTTTCAGATGCTCCCAGATGCTTTCATTCACAGGAGCCACCAGGCTGATGAAAAAATTCTCTCCCGACCATTCATAGGCGAAATGAAGTGGTCCGGCGATGAGTAGAATCACAAAAATACCGATGAAATGATAGACCCTGACGAACTTTACGGAGTACTCTGTTCCTTCGCTTCGGATATACATACCCATGCGTTCCATCTCCTTTTTCTATCTGTACTTTCATAGTACTCATGAGATATATATTTTTCTTCTCCAATTTATTATTTTTCCAATAACAATATGGAGATACTCTCCTATGATTTCACTTCATCATCTCCACTCCATGGAAAAAGAACCGCACCTCTTCAGATGCAGTTCTTCATTGATGATATGATCTATGCTTTTTTCTTCTTCAGTGCTGTCAGCATGAGTCCACCCACTGCAGAGCCCACAACAATCGCCAGAATGTACATGGGCAGATTGCCTACCGCATTGGGGATCGGAAGAACGAAGATTCCACCATGAGGCACTGCAAGGGTTGCGCCAAAGAGCATGGACAGTGCACCAGCAACTGCTGATCCCACCATCATGGATGGAATCACTCTCAGCGGATCCGCCGCCGCAAAAGGAATCGCTCCTTCTGTGATGAACGAAGCACCCAGTGCCCAGTTCGCCTTACCGGCTTCTCTTTCTTCCAGCGTATACTTGTTTTTCGCCAGTACAGTGGAGAGTGCAATGGCAAGGGGTGGGACCATACCAGCTGCCATGACCGCAGCCATGACTCCCGAGGGTTCTCCCTGGGCGATGGTCGCAGCGCCAAAGGTGTAAGCCGCTTTGTTGATCGGTCCACCCATATCAGCAGCCATCATGATTCCTAGAATTCCACCTAGGACTACTGCATTGGTACCACTCATGCCATCGAGCCATGCAAGCATCGCATCATTGATGGATTTCACAGGACCACCCAGAACAAAGATCAGAATAAGTCCGACAACCAGTGTGGAAATGACAGGTAATATAAGTACAGGCATGAGTCCTTCAAAGGATTTGGGCAGCTTGATGACTTTTCTGATTGCAAGAATGACATATCCAGCCAGGAAACCAGCAATGAGTCCACCCAGGAATCCGGTTCCCAGTGAATTCGCGATGATTCCCCCAACCATACCAGGAACAATACCAGGTCGGTCCGCTATGGAGTAAGCGATATATCCGGCAAGAATCGGTACCATAAGACCGAAAGCGGATCCGCCAATGGTCATGAGCGCTGCAGCTAAAGTTCCTTCTTCATCCGCCGCATGGATACCGAAAGCGAAGGAGAAAGCGATGAGCAGTCCTCCTGCGACCACAAATGGGATCATGAAGGAAACACCGGTCATGAGATGTTTGTAGATTCCGCTCTTGCTTTTACCTCCGTTTCCGTTCGTCTCCTCTGCATAGTCCACTCTGGCAGAAACGGGCTTAGCGGCAAGCGCTTTTGTAATGAGACCTTTGGCATCTTTGATGGCGTCCTTCACAGATGCCTCCACCACGGGAATTCCCTGGAATCTTGACTTGTCGATGTTGGTATCGATGGCCAGAATCACCGCGTCTGCAGACTTGAGATCCGCTTCCGTGATCACATTTTCCGCACCTACAGAACCCTGGGTTTCCACTTTCATTTCATGCCCCATTTCCTTGGCAGCGATCTGAAGTGCTTCGGCAGCCATATAGGTATGAGCAATGCCTGTTGGACAAGACGTAACAGCTATAATTTTCATAGAATCTGCTCCTTTATCGTTTATTATTGTTCACTTATTTGAATGCATTGATAAACTCTTCATAGGTCTGACAGCTCATGAGCTGGTCTCTCATTTCCTTGTGCATCAGATTTCTTGAAATCTCACTTAAGGCACGCAGATGCAGGTCGCTGGACTCCATAGGAACCGCAATGAGGAAAAACAGGTGTGCAGGCAGATCATCCATACTTTCATAATCAATGCCTGCATCGCTTCTGCCGAATACAATGGATGCCTCATTGACAGCATCACTCTTCCCATGGGGAATCGCGATGCCCATACCGATCCCTGTCGAGAATTCTTCTTCTCTGTGCAGTACAGCTGCTCTGAATGCCTCCTTGTCGCTTACTTTACCATCGGCGATGAGGATATCGATGAGTTCATCGATCACATCTTTCTTGGTCTCCGATTTTAAGTTGAATGTGACTCTTTCTCTTGAAAACATATCTTTAGTCGTCATTTTTTTACCTCCTCTATTTTTTCTCTGGCAGCGGCCAGATACTTCTCCACCTCTTCTCTTGTGCAGGCTTTCGTTCCTTCCGTAGCAACAGCTGCGGCTCCAGTGGCCTGTGCAAGGGCTAGGGTTTCAGAATCACTCAGCTTCTCATTCTCCGCATAAACCAGTGCTGCAACCATGGAATCTCCCGCTCCTACAGTGCTCTTCACCTGAACTTCAAGTCCCTTTCCTTTCAGGATGGACTTTCCTGTAACAAGTATGCTTCCTTTTTCTCCTCTTGATACCAGCACCTTCCGGATGCCCTTTTCCACCAGGGACTGGGCAGCCTGCACGATCTCCTCTTCCGTCAGGGCTTCTTTTCCAAGATAGGATGCAAGCTCCTTCTCATTGGGTTTGATCATATCAGGCAGCTCGACAAGTGCATACCTGAGGGGCTCGCCTTCCGCATCGATGACCACAAGGGCCCCTTTCTCCCTGGCCAATCTCGTCAGTCGACCGTAGAGATTCAGCGGAATATTCGGTGGAAGACCGCCAGCAAGTACTACGATATCTCCTTCGTCTACAGTACGCTCATAGAAACGAATAAACTCTTCGAGTTCAGCGCCACTGATCATGGGACCGGGTTCGTTGATGTCTGTATTGGTCTCATGCTTTTTATCCACAAGTTTGATGTTGGTTCTTGTATTCTCCTTTATGGAAATGAACCGGTCCTCTATGCCCAGATGCATCAGCTCCTTGCGGAACGGCTCTTCCATGATGCCTCCGAGAAATCCGGTGGCCAGCGAATCTGTCCCGAAGGACTTCAGCACTTTCGATACATTGATGCCCTTCCCGCCGATGTCGTTTCTTACGGAATCGGCTCGGTTGACCTCTCCGATCTCAATTCCATCTATCACCATGGTTTTATCCATGGCAGGATTCAGTGTTACTGTGATGATCATGGAAACACCTCCTATTTCACGATTTCAATCTTTTCGTTCTGTTCTAAGGCAGCTGCCTCATCATTCATCTCTCCTGCGGTGATGATGCCTGTGACCTCATTTAGCGGTGTGATGACAGCGAAGCTGACACTGCCGAACTTCGATGTATCCGCAACCAGATAGACTCTATGGGAAGAGGCAATCATGGCCCGCTTGGTCATGGCTTCCACATGATTCGGTGTTGTTGCGCCATCCTTTCTGGTGACTCCGTTGGCACCGATGAATGCGATGTCAGCTCTGAAATTCTTCAGCGTGTTTTCTGTCAGGTATCCGACCATGGCTCTGGTATTCCCTCTAAGCGTTCCACCGGTCATGATCAGCTCGATATTCTCCACCTCGCTCAGTTCTTCCGCTATATCCAGAGAATTCGTGATCACTGTGATCCTCTTGTTTCGGATTCTCTTGGCAATCTCCAGTGTGGTGGTTCCGGTATCAAGGATCACGCTGTAGCCGTCTTCCACAAGATCCGCCGCAAGTTCACCAATCCTCTCCTTTTCATGAGAGAATTCCTCTTTCTTCTCCTTGAATGTAGGCTCAAACCCTCTCTTGTGTATACTGACTGCTCCTCCATGGGTTCTCTTGAGAATCTGATGTTCTTCCAGTTCCTGAAGATCCCTTCTGATGGTGGACTCTGATACGTCAAAATGTGCTGCCAGTTCCGCCACTTTCAGGCTTGAACTTTCCTCCATCATGTCGATAATTTTTCTTTGTCTTTCTTCTGCAAACATAATCAATCATCCTTTTTTAAATATTTTGCTCATTTGTAGCTTTGTTTGAACGATTATGCTCATTAATTGCATTATATATACTCGTTTATGAGAAGTCAATACGTTTTCATAAAATATTTTCGATTAATTCAATCATAAATGAGCATAAAAGTCCATGATATACTTCAATCATATCATTTCATGAAGGAGCTCGCACGAAAATGCGCAGAAACATTTCCCCTATCCGATGTAAAGTCTCATTATTGTAACCATCCATTAGAAAAATGATAGTACGATGGAATAAAGTAAAAAGATCCATGCTTCTGTCATAGGAGCATCGATTTTCATCAGCACCACTTCATCTATTGAACAGCAGCTATTGAATTCACTTTTATTTTGGGGTACAATGCTTAAATGATTGCATACACCCTAGGGGTATT
>RZYZ01000507.1 GCA_009930125.1 Clostridia bacterium
TACCTGGTGGACTGGCTGGACCGCATCAATGCAACCTGCAAACATCAGCAGGACACACTCAGATCAGTATTGAGCTACGAGAAGGAATTAGCAAGGTTGAATAACACAGGATATTAATGGCAACCAGGCAGAAGAAACTAAGCCCTAAGCAGGATATGCACGAGAAAAGACATATCGACACTACCAGGGGAAGGGAATTACTGAGAGAAGGAAGAGTGAAAATAATCAGAAAGAAAACAGGATGACACCACTCGAAGCGATCACCCACCTGATTGATGAAAAGAAGAGGAACAGGCAGATACCTCACTGTGCGATGCTGGAAGATGTTGTACGACTGTGCAACCTCCCGGCACCGGAACTCAAGGAAGAGCTGGAGAAGCTCAAGAAAGAGGGCGTAATTGCCCGCAAGCAGACTATTAACTCATGGAGTATTTACATCGTTTAATATTAACCGCCGCAAGGCAAGTAAAAATCAAATTTATGGACATTCAAATTGGGAAAGACATCGAGAACAGGGAAAGAAGAATTGACTTTCTGAAAACGAATTGCGATGCAATTGAGAAGAAGGGCTATATGAAGCAATTCACACCGGGACAGCTTCAACAAATGAAAGAACATCTTTCAGAGACGGCCATTGAAATTAACGACTTGCTGGAAGAGAAGAAAGAAATGATGGCTGTTTTCAAGGAAAAGCTCAAGCCGCTCACAGAAGAGAAAAAGGAATTACTCTCGGGCCTAAAAAATAAGGCAAGGTACACATCCGAAGAGTGCTACAAGTTTATTGACACTGATGCCAGAGAGGTGGGATTCTACAATGAGGATGGAGAACTCATTGAAAGCCGGCCCGCGTATGCCGATGAACTGCAAAGAAGAATTTTCCCAATCGGGAAAACAGGTACTAACGACTAATAACAACAATCATGCAAACAGAAAAAATGCAAGTGAATTTTAATCCAGGGGTGGAGAAAGTGGAAATGGTGATCAGGGAAGTAAACGACGTTAATGAGCTTCCGATTAAACCACCAGTGAGGGTTAATCTATCCGGAACCATAGATGCACCCCGTGAATACCTTCAGAAGAGAAGGGACCAACCGGAGCAGGTGAATGAGAAACGTTGTCATATCCTC
>RZYZ01000508.1 GCA_009930125.1 Clostridia bacterium
GGACGACTGTCTCTATCACCATAAGGGCGACGTTCACGATCGCCACCGAAAGAAGGACGGCTGTCTCTGTCTCCAGAAGGACGACGATCACCATACGAAGGACGACGTTCACGGTCTCCTGATGGACGACGATCATCACGACCCTGAGAATATTCACGTGGAGCTCTACGAGGTTCTACAGAAGCATCAGCATCGTCTGCATTCACTTCTTCATCGGAGTCAGAAGCAAGGGGAGCAATATCATCATCTTCCCATTGAAGGGTCAATACATCGTCTTCAATGCTGTTTGCTTCAGCAACAGGTGCCTCTTCATCAGCAAATTCAACTTCGTCATCATCTTCATCGGAAATTTCATTCTCGTCTTCGTCTTCAACAAAATCAGTGTCTTCTTCAATTTCTTCAGTTGCTGATACTTCGATTTCTTCAGTTGTATCTGCTTCAACTTTGCTCTCTACAGTTTCTTCAATAAAGGTCTCGGCCTGTACGGTTTCTTCTGCAACTACTGCGTCCTTTTTGACGTCTTCAATCATTTCTTCTTTAATTTCTTTTTTCTTAGCCATGGTTTCTTTTTCCATATTTTCATAATCGTGCTGCATTCTGGCAGCTTTCTTGTCAACGGTCTGCAGATCGCCTGCATAAAGCCGTACTTCCTGTTGCTTAAACAGCAACCAACTTCTCGCGATTCCTAGGCGGTGGGTAAATCCATGCGCTGCAACACTTGAACTGATTTCCTCAACCTCATAACCTCGAATCGCACCTTTATCGAATCTGAATGAATTCAGATTTGTAGAGAACAAGAGAATTCCATCTCTTGTCAAAAGTGCATTCAGCACCTTCAGATAACGCAGGTAATCTCTTTGCACATCAAAATCATGCTCCATTTTCCTGCTATTGGAAAAACACGGCGGATCAAATACTATCAAATCATATTTCCGCCCTTCTTTAACAGCTTCCACTACATACTGCCAAGCATCGCCGGCAATACAGGGGAACAGTTCCTTCGGGAACCCATTGTCCAAAAGATTCTGCTGTGCCCAAGCTGTGTAGGTAGAGGACAAGTCCACAGACTCAACTCTCTTTGCTCCGCCTTTTGCAGCGTATACAGAGAAAGCTCCAGTGTATGAA
>RZYZ01000509.1 GCA_009930125.1 Clostridia bacterium
TGCTTCATCTCTTACCTGTGTGCCGATCCCGTCTGTATCATTGAGATTGATCATTTCATATCCTGTGATGTTTCCCTCTTTATCAAATGCAAGGGCAAAGGTGATCACATCCGCGTAGCCCTGATTTTCGATGATGTATGCATATCCTGCATCTCCGGCTTCATAGGCTTTCTTCACCAGTCCTGTCTCATCTGTGAATTCCACAGGGGTGAATTCCGTCTGGCCTTCGAAGAGGCTTTCCAGCACGGCTTTGTCTTCTGACCCTCCAGCTGCATCGATGATGGGTCTGAGCTGGCTGTCAGCAAAAATGAGGATGCCCCCCGTAAGGAGAACAGTGACCAATAAAGCGAGTAAACTCTTTGTACTTTTCATCTTCTCTTCCTCCTTACTTATTCAGTTCTTCAAATGCGATTCTGACCGCTTTGGTTACAGAAGTTGAAGAAATCGTTGCTCCACTGACTGCATCCACAGATGCATTCTGATCATCATAAGTGATTCCTTTGAACTGGTCCAGGAAGGAAGGATCATCGATCCTGTCGCCAAGGCCAGGGGTGTCATTCACTTCGAGAACTGCAACGCTTTCCACTGTATTGGTGTCTTTGTTGATCTTCACTTCAATCTGGTTGTTGTCTCCGCCTTCCTGCGCATAGTAGCCAGGTGCTGAAAGAACATAGGTCACGATGGAACCGTCTTCCGTCTCTTCCAGTACTTCAGGAAGATCCGCTTCGGATTCGGAGAAGATCTTGAGACCTCCATCCTCCCCAGGGAATTCGATGGCTTTTGGTTCCAGACCGTTTCCAGCGAAGAAGGTAAGCACAAGTCCCAGGACAAAGGCAGAAGCGATGGATATTTTGTATTTCTTCAGCGCGTAAATGGACCATCCGTCTGTGAGCTTGTCAAGCAGAGGAGATACCATATTCATCAGAAGAATTGCATATACCACACCACCTGGCAGAGAGGACTGCAGTCTGATGACTACAGTGAGCACCGCAAGGCCTATGGCATAGATGATTCTTCCTGTAATAGTCGTAGGATTGGTCACCGGGTCCGTTGCCATGAATACGGCACCGAACATGAGTCCTCCGGAAAGAACGTGGAATGCAGGATACCACATGCCTACACCA
>RZYZ01000144.1 GCA_009930125.1 Clostridia bacterium
TGTCCTGAGATCAGAATCGCAGGCTTGTTTCTTACACCGATGTTGACTTCTGTCATTTCAGGATTGCCGAATTTGGACGTGTTGGCATCATCCAGAAGCGCCATGGCGCTTACGCCAAGCTCACCGGTCTTCAGTGTCAGTGACACCAGATCATCCGCACTTAAGGAGTTGTCCAGCGTGGCAGCCAGTGCTTCATAAGTGAATCCGTAGATGTTCTGGTTTTCCTTTCCGATGTTCAGCGCATGGTGTGAATAGGCAGCCATACCCTTCAGACCATAGATGATGAGCTCTCTCAGAGAACGCACATCCTCATCCTTCGTGGAAAGGACCCCCACAAGCTTTGCTTTCTTCAGCATGGAATCTCTGTCTGTAACGGTAAAGGAAGCAGCATCAGAGTATTTTTCAAGGTTTGCCAGCTTCTTCAGCTCTTCTCTGTATCCGATCATCTTTCTGATCTGATTTTCGATGGCATCCTCATCAAAGTTCGCATTGGTGATGGTCATGAACAGCGCATTGGTCACCTCATGATTGATTGTACGCATGGATGGTACATTCAGATTCCCCTTGACCACAATCTGGGAAATGCCCTTCAGTGTATAGATGAGCAGATCCTGAAGATTCGCTACTTCCGGACTTTTTCCGCAGACACCGATGATTTCGCAACCGGTCCCCTTGGATGCTTCCTGACATTGAAAACAAAACATGTTTGACATAAAACTGATCCTCCTTAAAATTTCAACTGTTTCATTATTGGAATACTTCAGCAGATGCCGAAGTATATTCTCGCTTTTCCTCAAGTAACAACTTCTCATTATGGGTTGGATTCATACGACTTGTGTTATGCAAATTATCAGAAATAACTGTAACTAATCTGAAATCTCATAATTCACAATCCGAGTTCTCTTTTTAATTCTGAGTTGTTTACTAGGATTACAAAATTGATTATAATAGAACAGGAAAGTAAAAACTGTAACATCTGTTACACTTTTGATAATATTTCAGCTTTTTGCGAAGTTTCTTGTTCAGCTTCCGTTTCCCAAGAACAGGAAGCTGAAAGCGCTCCCCATTATCTGATTAGAAGAAGAGGTACCTATATATGGAAATCAACATGAAGAACCTAATGAAAAACTCCATGTTTCAGAACATGAGTGAAGAAGAAATCAGAAGCATTCTGGACCTTGGCACCTGTGTCCAGGAAACCTATGAAAAAGACACCCTGGTCATCGAAGAGAATGAAGACTGCGACACCATAGGCTTCGTTCTGGAAGGAACCCTCACCATTCAGCAGTACGGATTAAGCGGTGACGCCCTCACCATCAATGTCTTCCGGCATGGAGACTGCTTCGGTGCCCCCCTGCTGTTCACCTCCAGAGCGAAATATCCTTTCACCCTGGTCACTTCCACAAAGAGCACCGTGCTCTTTATCCCTTTCGTTCAGATGAGAACCATGCTGGAGAAAAGCAGAACCTTTAACACCAATTACCTCACCTTTTTGTCCAACCATATCTTCATTCTGAAAAACAAAATCAAGATTCTTGCCCACAATGATGTGCGTTCCAGACTTATGATCTATCTCTCAAGAGAGATTGAGACCGCAGGAACCACCAGGTTCAGAATGCGCCACAAGAAGATCCAGATCAGTGAAATCATCAAGGTCGCCAGACCTTCTGTATCTCGCGAGCTGTCTAATATGGAGCGGGATGGACTCATCAGAATCGACGGCAATCAGATTGAGATTCTAGCCCCGGAAGAATTTGTGCTGTAAGTAAAGGAAGGCTTCTCTGAAATAAAAACAAGCCCTACTCTTCACACCATATCTTGCACTATAAATGTCTGTTCACCCCAACATATAGGATTACGTGCCATCATAGGATGGATTTCTCGAAAAAGAAGAAAGACTTTGTATCCCCTCCACAGGAAGATACAAAGTCTTTCTTTTAAAAAACAGTATTATTGAAACAGCTTGCTCTTTTTCAGGATTTCAATGAATTCCTCATTGTTTTCAGACTGACTCATCATCTTGATGAGATCTTCCGTCACACGATCTGCACTTCCGCCTGAATTCATCTGCCTTCTGATGTTCATCGTCATCTCGTATTCATCCTCACTGAGCAGAGCTTTCTCTTTTCTCGTTCCGGATTTGTAGATGTCGATGGCCGGGAAGATTCTTCTCTCCTGGAGTCTTCGGTCCAGGTGAATCTCCATATTACCCGTTCCCTTGAACTCTTCAAAGATCATGTCATCCATTCTTGAACCTGTCTCCACCAGAGCGGTCGCCAGAATCGTCAGGCTTCCGCCCTCTTCGATGTTTCTCGCAGCACCGAAGAACTTCTTAGGCATGATCAGGGCAGCGGGGTCGAGCCCTCCCGACAAAGTTCTCCCCGAAGGATTCACCGTCAGGTTGTAGGCTCTTGCAAGCCTTGTTATGGAATCCATCAGGATGAGTACATCCTGCTTCTGTTCCACCATGCGCTTGGCACGCTCCAGAACCATTCTGGCCACCTTGGTGTGATGATCCGGTTCCTCATCAAAGGTGGAATAGATCACTTCACCATCGATGCTTCTCTGCATATCCGTCACTTCTTCAGGACGCTCATCGATAAGGAGCACAATGATTTTGATATCCGGACTGTTCTTCGCGATGTTCTGTGCGATCTTTTTCAGTATGGTTGTCTTGCCCGCTTTGGGTGGTGCAACAATGAGCCCTCTCTGCCCCTTCCCCATGGGTGCCATGAGATCGATGATTCTTGTGGACAGATCGTTTTCCGAAGACACTTCCATACGGATTCTTTCATCCGGATAGATCGGTGTAAGTCGGTCAAAATAGGGTCTCCCAACGGATTTTTCAGGATTTTCTCCATTGATCTTCTCAATGTAATTGAGACCGGCAAACTTTTCCCCTTCCCTCGGATACCTGGCATACCCGATGACTTCATCTCCGGTTCTAAGATCAAATCTTCTGATCTGAGGTGGAGATACATAAATATCTTCTGGACTCGTCAGATAATTTTCTCCTCTCAGAAAACCGAAATTATTCATATCGAGAATTTCGAATACACCCTTGCAGTCAAACTCGTTGGAGTACTTCACTCTTCTGCCATCACTTCTACCTGATGCGCCCGCTTCTCTTTCCCTGGAGGTCTCCTCTACTTTTGATGATGCTTCACGGATATTCCGCTGATCATCCGCTTCTTGCCTTTTCTCATGTGATGTTTCATCTTTCACGTTTTCAGGCTTCTCTTCCTTTTCCCGTGCGTCAGAACCTTTCGCCTGAATTTCCTCCAGAGCTAAGGATTCCTTCACCTCGTCAACGGAAAGATCTTTTGATTTCATCACTTCATCCAGAATTGAAATCAGTTCCGCTTTCCGGTATTTCATGTAACTTTTCACCTGGTGTTCTTTTGCAAGAACTCTGAGCTCGTCAAGTTTGAGCTTCGACAGCTCTGTAATTTGTTCATTCGCCATATGCACAGCTCCTCTTTCGGGTTTATTCTTTACTATTGTTCACTAATACATCATTCCTTATACTTCAGAAGGAAATTGCATTAGATTGATGTCTGATTGTTTGTCGGAGTTTAGAAAATTAGATTTAAAATTCTATAGACTATTGTAGAAAATCATGCAGAAAATCAATATATAAATTGAAATCATCTTATCTCAAAATACCTGAATTGTAAAGTTTCACTGTGCACATGCCCGCCTCAACCGGAAAACCAGAACGAAGAAGCAGCGTCTTTTAAGATGCTGCTTCTTCACTCTCTTTAAGAAAATCTCTACTTATCCATGGACGCCCTGATGAAATCCCTGAATAACGGATGCGGATCTGTGGGTCTGCTCTTCAGCTCGGGATGAAACTGTGTGGCCACAAACCATTTGTGTTCTGGAATCTCAATGATTTCCACCAGATTTCTGCCGGGATTGCGTCCCGTGAAACGCATTCCGTTCTCCTCAAAATCCTTGATGTACTCATTATTGAATTCATATCGATGACGATGTCTTTCAAAGATTGTGGTTTTCCCATAGGCTTCTTCCGCATGAGATCCTTTCTCAAGCGTCGCTTCATATAGACCCAGTCTCATGGTTCCACCAAGTTCATCGATCCGCCTCTGTTCCATCATAAGATCGATCACAGCATGACCGGTATCCTTATCGAACTCGCTGCTGTGGGCATCCTCATACCCCAGGACATTCCTTGCGAATTCAATCACTGCTGTCTGCATACCCAGACAGATCCCAAGAAACGGAATGTTTCTGGTTCTTGCATACTCGATGGCCAGAATCTTCCCTTCAATTCCTCTGGTCCCGAATCCACCTGGCACAAGAATCCCGTCCGCTTTTTTCAGCCGGTCCGCCACGTTTTCTTTTGTGAGGTCCATGGCATTCACCCAGCTGATCTCTACTTCTGCACCGTTATAAAGTCCTCCATGGGAGAGTGCCTCCACCACGGAAAGATAGGCATCATGCAGCTCCACATATTTCCCCACCAGGGCGATGGTCACCTTCTTGTCCAGGTGCTTCATGCGATATACCATATCCTCCCACTGGGTATTGTCGGCTTTTCCGCATTGAAGATGGAGCTTTTCGCAGGCCAGTGCATCCAGGCCTTCTTTCTCGAGCAGAAGAGGTATCTCATAGAGGATATCCGCATCCAGATTCTGTATGACTGCTCTGGACTCCACGTTGCAGAACAGGCCGATTTTATTCTTCAGCTCCGATGACAGCGGCTTTTCAGAGCGGCAGACGATGATATCCGGCTGGATACCAATGCTTCTCAGCTCTTTTACACTGTGCTGTGTGGGTTTCGTCTTGAGTTCTCCTGCTTTCCCGAGGAAGGGCACAAGCGTCACATGAATGAACAGCACATTTTCCTCTCCCACATCATATTTGATCTGCCTGATGGCTTCCAGAAACGGCAGTGACTCGATATCCCCCACGGTGCCGCCGATTTCCGTGATGATCACATCCACATCCTGACTATGGGATGCACTGAAGATCTTCTCCTTGATCTCATTGGTGATATGAGGAATGACCTGCACGGTACCACCGAGGTATTCCCCTTTTCTTTCCTTACTGATGACATTCCAGTAGACTCTGCCCGTGGTGACATTACTGTCCTGAGAAAGATTTTCATCAATGAATCTTTCGTAATGGCCCAGATCCAGATCGGTTTCCGCCCCGTCATCTGTAACAAACACTTCCCCATGCTGATAAGGGCTCATGGTGCCAGGATCCACATTCAGATAAGGGTCGAATTTCTGCAGTGTGACCTTCAGCCCTCTGTTTTTCAGCAGTCTCCCCAGTGACGCGGCCGTGATGCCTTTCCCTAAAGATGAGACCACTCCGCCGGTGACGAAAATGTACTTTGTATTTTTCATAAAAACTCCTCCCAGAACTCTTGACAAGTATTTTGTGTTTGGTATAATAAGAATTACCCCATTAAATAAAATTGGATTAGTGTTTGGTAAATTAAATACAAAAATAATGATAGCATAGTTTTATTCATACTGCTACCATTATTTTTGTATTTGTTTGCCTTTTTTTAATTTCTTGTGATTCTGATCCTCATTTCATTT
>RZYZ01000510.1 GCA_009930125.1 Clostridia bacterium
AAGTGGCAGAAGCTTACAGAAATCTGACGAAGGAGGTGCTGAAACTTGAAACCCAGCGACAGAAAGCTAAATCTGACCCCCTACGATGAGATCTTTCAGACCGAAGAAAACAGGATTGAAGCAACCCAGGAGAAGGTCATCGATATTCCTCTGACGGAGCTGCATCCATTCAAGAATCATCCCTTCAAAGTTACAGATGATGAATCGATGCTGGAGACCGCTGAGAGCATCACCAAGCATGGCGTCCTGGTACCGGTTATCGCACGTCCCCGTGAAGAAGGTGGATATGAGTTGATCTCTGGCCATCGGCGCAAGCGTGCCAGTGAGCTGGCCGGTAAGGAGACTCTTCCTTGCATCGTCCGCAATCTCGACGATGACGCTGCCACCATTATCATGGTTGACAGCAATATTCAGCGTGAGAACATCCTGCCTAGTGAACGTGCATTCGCATATAAACTCAAGTTGGAAGCTATGAAACGACAGGCTGGAAGGCCTTCTAAAGAAAATGGTTCCCAAGTTGGGAATAATTTAATGGGTGTGAAATCAAGCGATATTTTTGCGGAGCAAATGGGCGAAAGTAAGAGCACAATTTTCCGCTTTATCCGCCTTACCGAGCTCGTCCCTGAGCTGTTGGATATGGTGGATGCCAAAAAGATCGCATTCAATCCTGCGGTTGAGCTATCTTACCTCATGCCTCATGAACAGGTCCAGCTGATGGAAGCCATGGACATGGAGCAGGCTACACCTTCATTGTCTCAAGCCCAGCGATTGAAAAAGTACAGTCAAGACGGAAAACTGACCTTCGATGTTATGACCGCCATCATGTCCGAAGAGAAAAAAGGTGAGCCGGACAAGGTCACCCTCACCGGCGAAAAGCTCAAGAAGTATTTTCCTAAATCCTACACACCCCAGCAGATGGAGGAAACCATCATCAAGCTGCTGGAAGGATGGTCGCGGAAGCGCCAGCAATCACAGGAACGGTAATTCCCCTCCGAAGTGCTTCAATGCGAAGCGCTTTTTTTATGGATCTGTATGAAAGTAGTGTTGAAAAATGAGTATATTAAAAGGGATTCTATTGAATCCCTTCTGTCTCTGACTATCTTAATAATCTGATGCGTTGAAA
>RZYZ01000511.1 GCA_009930125.1 Clostridia bacterium
ATGCCAAGAATCAGCATGCTGTTCTCTCTGATCTGATTCATAAGTCTTGCTGCAGTTGTGGTAACCATGATATCCACCTCCACCGTTTCATAGGTGAGGCTTGTGAGCTCATTTCCGATGGTCAGGCTCAGTGGTACCGTCACTGGCACACCGTCCGCTTCCACAGCTGGCGTAAACGTGAATGTGACTTCTCTATCCTCCATGGGTTCCACAGCCACAGACCTTGCACTGAGGGTGCCGAAGGATTCATCTACGGAAATATTTACTACCTCTCTGTAGGGTGATGTGCTTTTCATCCGAAGAGTCAGGTCAAGCACTTCGCCTTTCAGAAGTTCAAAAGAATCTTTCTCTGCAGTCACCGTGACCACACCAGGTGGAAGCACCTTTGCTCTACCCATATTTCTTTCCAGTATGAAGAGATCTCCATTATAAGTTCCTCTGGCACACTATTTCTGATAATTCATAAGTAGAATTTAAACCTGATTCTGCATAGAAATCCAGAATTCCAATTTCAGATTATGTTAACTTTGTTTGAACATCAAAATAACACCAGTTAATCTGCTATCAGAGATTGCATTGGTGTTATCACTTTATTGTATTTAGTTATATTACCATTCATGTTTCCGCTGTATTTGTCGAAAGCTTTTACTCGAAATTGAGTAGATCCCCAACAGATGCTTTGCCTGCGAATTCATTTTCATTGGCTTCAATGACATATCTGGATGCCTTAACCACCGCACTCACTTTCCCAGGCTTCATTTCTGTGATCACCTTCAGCACTCTATGATCCTTCGATACAAACAGCACATCGATGGGAAATTTCATGTTGAATGTATGAATACTGCTGCAGGGCTCAATCTTCAGTCCCGTACCGGATGGAAGTCCCTTTTTGAACATCAGCCCCATAAAACGCTTCAGGAATGTGTCGGCTTCTTTCAGTTCAGTGAGCAGCACTTCTCCGTTTGTTTCATTGATCACTCTCATATCTGCAGTTCCTCTCTAAAGTATTTTATAAATCACATCCGTTTCTCTCTTCATTATACCCGTCCCAGCGCTAATAGTCATGAAGTGCAGCTATTTCTTCCAATATTTCCACATCAGATCAGCATGAAAAAGGACAGGA
>RZYZ01000145.1 GCA_009930125.1 Clostridia bacterium
TGGACCTTATTTAAGAGAATTATAGCACATACGTTCTTTTATGGCAATCGAATATGAAACATATATTATTGTATCTGAATTGCACCAAAGCTGGACTGTGATAGCAGAAACATGTATGAATTCAGGGAGTCCATGAATCATGGGTATATTGCGTCACTTTTGTCCATAATTGTATATATTTTCAAGAATCATTTGCTACTCCTTCCATGGAGATGAGATCTTCTTTCAGAAGCTCCAGTGCCTTCCTTGTGCGGGTGGCTACGGTTCCCTGGGGAAGATCCAGAAAAATGGCAGTGTCTCTGACGCTGTAATCGGCAAAATACCGCAGGATGATGATTTCCTTCAGCTCTTCCGGGAGATTCTCCACGGCGCTTTTCACCGTCATGGACGTCTCGGTTTCTTCCGCCTGTATTTCAGGCAGATGCTCCGCCGGAACTTCCTTCTTCCGGCTTCTTAGGATTCTGTGGCATTCATTGATGAGAATCCTGGTGACCCAGGACTTCAAAGCGTCCGGGTCCTTCAGCTGTTTGAGCTTCGCATACCCTAAATAGACGGCTTCATCCACAGCTTCCAGGGCATCCGCCTCCCTGGACAGGTACCCATAAGCGATTTTAAACATGATGCTTTTATAGGATGTGATGAATGAAAGATAGGAGTCCTTTGTCAGTGATTTTTTCGTGAAAAGTCCCAATGGTTTCATCCCCCCTTTACTTATTAGAGTGACCAGATGGCAGTTTTTATTTCAATTTAAGAAAATTTTTCATTTTCTTTTCATCAAACTATGGTACTATAATAAAAGTCTAAAGATATGCTTAGATAAAAATCCGTTATCTCTATTATAGATTCAACTCCAAAGAAGAAGAAGGGTCTATGGAATCATTTTGAGAAAAGGGAATGGACGAAGCCTGATTATGTATAAAGAATCACAAAAAAATCGAAATGTTATAGTTTCGGTTAAATATGTTTCCGAATACTTAAGGAAGGATGAAGCTTATCTTAAACAAATGTCGAAACTATAGTATTATAAATGGTATTTGGTATGATAGATTCAAAGAATTGTGCACAAGCGGTGCAAGAGGTGAAATGTATGGACAGGATGATTAAAAAGCTTACAAAAAACAAATGGACACTACCACTGATTCTGGTCGTGGTTCTATATTTAAAATCCCTATTTCTTCTGGTGACGCTCTATGAGGCAAGTCCCAGAATATTTCTCATGAGTCTTCTGAGTTTTGCGCCCATCAGCGTCATCGTTTCCTTCTCCTTCCTGTTTGAAGGAAGAAAGAAACTGATCTACCTGTTTGTGGTCAACGCATTCTACTCCATCACATTCTATGCGGACATGACCTATTTTGATGGGCTTAACAGACTCTTCAGTCTCTATGTGCTGTACCTCAAGAACATCAGTCCTGAGTTTGCAGCCAGCACCGGAGAATACTTCATGAATCTGAACTTCCTTGTATTCACCGATCTTCCTTTTGCCCTGTACTTTGTGGTAAAGAGCAAGGGCATCGTGAAAAGAGAGACAGAAGCGGTGAAGAGAAACAGAGAGGCGACACTGAAGAAGATCAGTCTTTTCGGTACGGCTTTCGCTATGAGCTTCATCGTCATGCTGACACAGTTTTTCACTGTGGCAAAGACTGCGGGCATCGAAAACTACGAGAACCATGCACTGATGCTTTCTCCGGTAGGTAATCATATGATCAATATGGCAGCCTATGTAAGAGACAGCGTGAAGAAGCTGAATGAGGAAGAAGTGAGCGAAGTGGATGCCTGGTTCAACAAAAACAGCACCCATTTCAGCATAGATCAGCAGTATGAAGACCTGAAAGGAATTCTGGCAGGAAAGAACCTGATTGTGGTTCACTTTGAATCGCTGGAAAGCTTCGTGCTGGATTACGAGTTCGAAGGACAGGAGATCACGCCAAACATCAACAAGCTGATGGAAAACAGCATCAGCTTCCCGAACGTATACGAGCAGATCCAGGAAGGGGTCAGTTCAGACTCAGAGCTCATGTTCAATACAGGACTCTACCCTGCACAGAAGGGAAGCGCCTTCATGAGCTATGGAGAAAATACGTACTTTGCCCTGCCTAAGCTTCTCCAGAGAAGCGGATACCATACCATGGCGGTGCATGGCGACAAGGATACATTCTGGAACAGAGACATCGTTTATCCGAATATCGGCATCGACGACTATATCCATGAGGATCTCTTTGAAGATAAGAGATACAGCGGACTGGGTATTCTCGATGAATCCCTGTTCAAGCAGTCTGTGAAGGAAATTGAAAGAACCTCAAAACCTTACTATTCCTATGTGATGACCGTCACTTCCCATACTCCGTTTACGATTGAAGAAGAACATCGATACCTTGGCGTACCGGGAGAGGATAATGACGCAGGGTATCTTGAGAGCATCCATTACACGGATTATCATCTTGGGAAGTTCTATGAGGAGCTGGAAGAAAAGGGTGAACTGGACAATACGGCCATCATCGTCTTCGGCGATCATGAAGGAATCCACAAGTATCATGAATCCGCTCTTCCTGAAAACAACAAAAAAGTGCCGTTCTTCATCCACATACCTGGTATGGAAGGAATGGAAGTGGACACCATCGGCGGACAGGTGGATATGCTCCCAACAATTCTCTATCTGCTAGGGGCTGAGGAAGAGACCTACAGCGATAAGGTCATGGGTAGCAATCTCCTAAGAGAAGGTGTGGGTTCCGTGATTCTCTCCACAGGAGAAGTCATCGGGGTTCCCCATGATATGGACCACCTGACAGAGGCTCCCTACATTTCCAATCTCATTCTAACGGGAGACTACTTCGCGGTTTCTGAAACGGACATCGATCTGGATGACATCATTGAAGTGGTGCACAGCGGAGAGAGAAAGAAAGACACCTATCTGGATTAGGGTTTCGTGAAGCGGGATCCAGGATCCCAGAGCAGAAAGAAGAGAATAATGAATATAAAAATGACGCCTTTTAGAGGGCGTCATTTGCTTTTCAGAAATTCTGTCGGAAACTCAATGCCATACTGTTCTTCGGTGACATCCAGGTAGATGTCCAGAAGTTCTTCTTTCCCGGTCATTTTCAGTATGAAGAACGCGGAGAACAGAGAGGATTTATAGGTTTTATGTCGGAGCTTGTATTCTGCGATGCCTTTTCTGTAATAGAGAGAATTCAGTGCGTGAGTCAGTTCGCGGCTGAGGCAGTATTCGATGCCTTCATTGGCGACTTTGATCACCCGTTTGTGATTGTCCTCCAGATGATAGTTGTAGGAAATATTGGTGTAGATCTTGATGATGAGAAAATCCTGGTATTTTGAAGTGGTGCTGGTTTTCAGTCTGTCCAGGATGAAGTAGAGAATTTTCGTGCTAAGGGCCACTTCCTGATCTTCCGCTATGAGGATGGAGAGAAGAAGAAGGATCCGAAGCTCGATGTAGCTGTACTTATACTCCTTATAGTCTTCCAGCCTGAATGCAGGTATGGTCAGCTTCAGCGCATCCTGAAGAATGTTTCGTGCATCCTTGTGATCGCTGGCGAATCTGGAGTGATAGAGAGAGGCGCCTCTGATGAGCAGGAGAAACTGAATCACTTCATTGGGATTCACGATGGAGGATTCATTCTTTCCGGTGAATCCGAGCCGGATGTCCTCTTCCAGCTTCTTCATTTTCTGATCGTCGTAACAGGTGATGATGTCATCGAGCTCATCATGATATTCCGTGAGAAGCTTGTTGCTTCTGGCGTTTTTCAAAAGCTCCAGAAGATCTTCCTTATAGATGGAGGATAGCAGTTCCAGTGTTTCGTATCTTGGAATGACTTCTCCCTTTTCAATACGACGAAGTCCATCTGAACTGACTCCAGCCAGTTTCTGGATTTCCGCCTGACTATAGCCCAGACTTTTTCGAAGTTCCTTCAGCTTTTCACCGAATTCCAGCAGATTGTAACTGATAAACATGTAGATACCTCTTTTACTATGTCTTTATTACTATCATTGTAAAACATCTGTTTCCTGATGTATATCCTATCCATGTGAAATCGTCTTAAAATTTATGACGTTTTATAGGGCGCACTTCTTTTTCCGCGCATTATCGAGGCAGTATGTATGGCAAAGTGGAGGGGACAGAAAAGAGAAGCATCTGTATCTAAGCTCATTGCAAAGAAAATTCAAGAAGCATAATTATTCATATACCGTGTAAAATCTGCATGGAATGTGCATGAAGTGCAAGGGTTCATATATATAGTAAAATGAAATACTAAATATTCTGAAAAAATACCATTTAGACTCAGATGAAAGGATTTTTGCTCAAAATACCCCCGAAATCCCGAAGAAGTTCGGGGTTTGTCCTCCGAAATAACTTGTATAATGAAAGCATAAAATACAAATATGTCTTGAAGGAGGAAAAAATCATGGCCAAAAAGTTTATCGCAAAAATGCTAGTTGCTGTTTTACTGTTTAGTACGGTGTTATCCGTACGTGCCTATGCCGGTGAGAACGATATTCCTCGAGTATTTCAGAGAAGTTCAATTATTGAACCTTTTGAGAGAGGGGACAACTGATTCCAGACAGCTGAAGGGATAATGCATCTGCACAAGTAAGCGAATAAGGAGGTTTCAAATGAGTATGTTGCATGTTAAAGAGAAGTTCATAAATGTAGTGACGTCCATAAGGAATCCCGCCTTACTGGAAGAAAGATACCTGGAGCAGAGTCTTGGTTATCCCATGGCACTAGTCAGGAGGAACTTCATCTACGAAGAAGCTGCTGCCACTAGGGGCCAGAATGAAATTTCCATAACGGATGTGTCCTTAAGAAATGGACAGGAGAAGATGCTGGATTGTGTCAGCATGGATTTTCTCCCAAAGAAGAAGTATCTGATTCTGGGCAATGAAGACTCAGGAGTGGATGTGCTTCTGGGCATTCTCACAAAAAGAATTCAGTCCTATGAAGGTACAGTCAGTGTGAAAGAGAAAAATCTGAAAAGAATAAGCAGAAATAGATTATCAGGGGAGCTTTCACTGATCAGTAAAGACATCCCTGTGCTGGAAGGCGATTATTACCGCAATGTGGTTCTTTCCAAAAACTGTGATCCTGAAACAGTAAGAGAGAATCTGGGGAGAGTAGGTCTTCTGACAAAAGAAGAAGGAGATTACAGGATGGAAAGAAACGAGTTCACTGCAGAGGAAAGAAAGAGAATATCCGTGGCAAGAGCACTGATGAATCATTCCTCCATACTGATTCTGGATGGAACAGCCGGATCTGAAAAGAATGAGTCTGATTATGAGCTGGAAGAGCTGATTCTCAATATGAGAGAAATGACGGTGCTCTCCATCAGCCATAAACTCACGAAATCACTGATGGAGAAATATGACAGAATCTTTATCATGGAAAAGGGATCCATCGTGGAAGAAGGCAGTTTCAGTGAACTGCTGCTGAACAATGATCATTTCTACAAATCCTATGTTTCCAGCGAAACATAGATTGTATAGCGGGCACAGAAATAAGCATGTCACTCTCCTTGGTGAATATAGACTTACTACTGTATGTG
>RZYZ01000512.1 GCA_009930125.1 Clostridia bacterium
ATACTATTCTGCACCAAATCTTTTTCTGCACTCATTCATCAGTACGAAAGGATTCACACCCGAGGCGATCTTCATCTTGATTTCTTCCTCGTATTCTTCTGGCACCAGCCTTTTTACTTTATGCCAAGTCATTTCCGGACTAAAACGCATATCGTAATCAAAGGGCACAACATCACTTGTGCGTAGGTACCAGAACATCAGGAGTTCCTTGTGATGGAGGATTTCTTCCCGATATGCTTCTGAATCGATCTCATTGATCAGCTCGTTGGGATCCTTCTCCAGATCATAGAACTCATCCTTCTCATAAAGCCTTGCAATGTATTTAAAATGTCTCGTTCGAATCATTGTGGCTTTCCCATGGGCTGTAGCATCACTTTGCGCCAAGTGCCTTGGGTAATATGGATTATAGGGATTTGTCCCATTGGGTCCATTCGCATGGAACTCATCGCAGTGCAGCTCATGAGCCAATCTTCCGCCTTCACAGCAGACGAACTCCCGATTCTCATTCATCCTGTTGCCGATGACATCCCTCAGGCTTCTCCCAAAGTGAGTATGGGTAGATGAAAGAGTGGCATAATCAAGAACGGTTCCATAAAAGTCCACGAGTTCCACCAGACTGTCACTGATTCCTGGATCCACTTTCTCCCAAGCCGGTGGTTTAATAAGGAGAGGCACATTTGTGAGACAGTCTTCAAATGTATTCTGAGATTTCTCAGATATACCATAATCCCCAGTATAGTCTCCATGATCTGACAGAAAGAAGATCGCGGAGTCGTCATAGATTCCTGCTTCTTTCAATGCATTGCAGAGTCTCTGAAACATGTGATCCACTTTCATAACCATGCCTAAATAGCAGGCCCGAAGTTCATTCCAGTCAGCTTCTTTCAGATGCGAAAGCTTCTGATTCCTACGTATCAGCTCCATCATACGCGCTTTCTCTTTTCCATCCTCGGCTTTGATCCGGGAGGGCAGTTCCTCTCTCTTTATAGCACTGAAATACGGATTTTCCACTTGATATGGCGGATGCGGATTAATAAGACCGAGAAACATGCATAGAGGTTTCTCTTCATCATACGTCTTGATTCTCCTGATCGCAGCATCCAGATCCTCATCATC
>RZYZ01000146.1 GCA_009930125.1 Clostridia bacterium
ATGTTGGAACTCAAAGGTTATGTGTCGTTCAGCAAACAGTATCAACGTACAAAATTATGCTTGTAAACTATTGAAAGCGCCGTATACCGAACGGTACGTACAGGTGCTGTGGGAGGGGGAAGCGGTCAGGGACCGCCAACTCTACCCGATTTGAACCGGAGTTTGAAAGGGTCAATTTGCATCTTAATTATCCTTGAAGATAGAGTGGTTATTTGGCTATTCAATTGCTTATAAAAGGCCAATTTGGTATAATTATTCCAAATAGACCTACTGTATCGAGGAGGATAAGGAATGAGTGAGAATATGAATAAAACCCAAGGTCATGGAGTGGTCAAGATATCAGAGGATGTAGTTGGTGTAATTGCAGGAATCGCCGCCAGCGAAATTCAGGGTATCCAGGGCCTTCATCCTACACTGACCGGAGGAATTACTCAGGTGGTTACTGGAAAGAGGAATGTGACCAAAGGGGTAAAGGTGACTGTGGGAGAACATGATGCCATCATAGATATGGTTGTAAGCATTGAATACGGCTTTAAGATACCAGAGGTTGTACAGAAGGCGCAGGTGAACGTGAAGGAAACAGTGGAGACCATCACGGGACTGAAAGTCTCTGCGGTGAATGTCTATGTGAACAACATCTATGTGAAGGACAAAGAGACAAAGGAAAAGTAAAACCGAACCCTCTGATGCAGAGGGTTTTTTACAGTGGTTTTCTGCAAATCTAGAATACAAGGAGGGGGCAGGGATGCCCTTAAGAATTATGAGAAAAAGAACAAGAGAAATAGCAATGGAACTTTTATATCAGAGCACGATGAATCACAAGACGCCTGAAGAGCTGATGGATGATTATTTTGAAGATAATCAGGATGATCTTCGGGAGGATACGGATATGGACTATCTGGAAGATGTCCTGACGGGTGTGGAGTCACATAAAGAGCAGATTGACAGAATCATCGAGAAGTATCTTGTTAAGTGGAAACTTCCAAGAATTTCTAAAATCAATCTGAGTATTCTGAGGCTTGCAACCTATGAGATTCTGTTCATAGAGAACATCCCTAACAATGTATCCATTTTTGAAGCAGTGGATATGACAAAGAAGTATTCGGATGACACATCCGGCTCCTTTGTCAACGGCGTTCTGGATAAAATCGCACATATGGAGACCAGAAACTCCATGGAATCTGTACCGGAAAATGAGATCATTGAAGATCCGGAAACAGAAGAAGAGCTGGACGAGCAGTAGACGCACGGTTATGCAGAGGAGGAGAATCATGTCAGAAATCATCAACGTATCAGCCATCGCGAAAGTGGAAAAAGAGAAAATCAGAAAACGCATAGAATCCTTTAGAAGCATGGGGAAGGCAACACCGACGCTGGCCACAGTGCTTGTTGGGGAAGACCCTGGGTCCGTATACTATATGGATATGCAGAAGAAGGTTCTGGAATCCTTGGGAGGAACGATGCTGAAACTCACACTGACAGAAGATGTGAGTGAGGAAGAGCTCCTTTCCACCATCGGGGATCTGAATAATGATGATAAGGTGCATGGCATCATGATCCTGTTCCCTCTGCCCAAGCACATCGATAAGCACAAAGTTGCCATGAAAATCAGCCCATCCAAAGACATTGACGGAGTCAACCCCATGAATATCGGTCTGCTGGCTTCCACATCAGGAGGGATTGCACCATGCACACCATCCAGCGTTGTGGAGATCCTCAAAGACACCTTAGGTGAGCTGAAAGGAAAGCATGCGGTGATCATAGGCCGAAGCAATATCGTCGGGAAGCCTCTGATCCAGCTTCTGCTGAGAGAGCACATGACCGTTACCGTCTGCCATTCCAGAACCAGAGACCTCAAAGAAGTGGCACGATCCGGCGAAGTCCTCATATCGGCCATAGGAAGACCTAAAATGATTACGGAGGAATACGTAGGAGATGGAGCTGTAGTCATTGACGTGGGTACTTCCGAACTGGATGGGAAGATTACGGGGGACTGCGACCTGGAAAGTGTCATGAAGAAAGCATCCCTGGTGACAAAAGTGCCAGGTGGAGTAGGTACCCTTACCACTACGATCCTTATGCGAACCCTTGTGGATCTCTACGAAAAAAGTGAATCATAAACCTGAAACGGAGGTCAGAGATGAAACTTAAAACCATGAGTGTTACAGACCTCAACGTCTATATCAAGAGAAATTTCGATCACGACTTTATCCTGAACAATCTGACAGTCATGGGTGAAATCTCCAACTTCAAAGCCCATTCTTCAGGTCACCTGTACTTTTCGCTGAAAGACGAGAGCGCGAAAGTGAACTGTGTGATGTTTCGAAGTGAGGCTTCTGGACTGAAGATCAGACCCAAAGACGGAATGAAAGTTCTTGTGAAGGGCAGAGTCAGTGTCTATACAAAAGAAGGCAGTTATCAGCTCTATGCTTCCATGATGGAAGAAGTGGGCCTTGGAGAAATCTATCAGGAATTTGAACGAAACAAGGAAAAGCTCCAGAAAGAGGGGCTTTTTCGTGATGAAATAAAAAAAGTGCTTCCGGCCTATCCCGGAAAGGTTGCAGTCATCACCTCATCCACAGGTGCAGCCATTCAGGACATCATCAATGTGAGCAGGAGAAGAAACAAAGGGGTCTCCCTGATCATCTATCCCACGCTGGTGCAGGGTGAGGAGGCGCGCAGCTCTCTCACAGAAGCCCTCTGGAAGGTGAATCAGAGAAAGGACATTGATGTGATCATTCTTTCCAGAGGCGGAGGATCCTATGAGGACCTTTCCTGCTTCAATGATCTGGATCTTGCCTACGCCATAAGAAAATCGAAAATCCCGGTGGTCACAGGCATCGGTCACGAGGTGGATTTCACCATTGCAGACTTTGTGGCGGATCTTCGATGCGCAACACCTTCTCAGGCAGCTGAGGTCGTGATTCCATCCATGGAGGAAATGACAAGAGCTGTAAAGGAAAGCACCCAGAGACTGGAAAGCGCCTATGAGATGAAAATCAGAATGGAGAAGATGCGAATCGGAAATCAGTTTCAGTCCTTGTCCAAGAACCATCCCAGAATCCTCATTGCCAACGGATATCTTGAAATCGATAAAAAAAGGAATCAATTAAATGGTATAATTATACAGAAGCTATCCAGAGAGAAGGAAAGGCTTTCATCCAGATATAGTCTGATCAGAGCGCACAATCCACTGAATATACTGGAAAAGGGCTATGCGCTGATTTATGATGAGAAAAATCATCTGGTGAAGGAAGTGAAAACCCTGGACCATCTCATTCAGCTGAAGATCAGACTGAAAGATGGAGAGCGGACATTGGAGGTAAATAGAAATGGTGAAGAAAAAGCTGACTTATAAGGAACTTACAGAGAAGCTTGATGATATTATAGAGAACCTGGAGACCGGGGAACTGTCTGTGGAAGATTCCATGGAAAAATACGAGGAAGGTGTGAAAATCACGAAAGAGCTTTTAGCCATTCTCAACAAGGCGGAAGAAAAAGTGAAGATCATGCGAGACCAGGATGAAATGGAGTTTTAGATGTTAAGTAAAAATAAAGCGATAATTGATGATCTCATACTGAATTATTTCAGGAGTCTGCCGGAAAACACACTGACGGAGTCCATGGCCTACAGCATGAATCTGGGAGGAAAGAGGCTGCGGCCATCCCTTGTGCTTTTTTCCAGCAGACTCTTCGGAGGGGAGGAAAAGGAAGTGTATCCCATGGCGCTGGCCATGGAGATGATCCATACCTATTCTCTGATCCATGACGATCTTCCAGCCATGGACGATGATGATCTGAGGCGGGGAAAGCCTACAAATCATAAGGTGTTCGGAGAAGCGAGCGCTATACTGGCAGGGGACGCGCTTCTCAATGAAGCCTTCACGATCCTTCTGGCAAACTATGGGGTGAAAAGCAGAGAAGGTGCTGAAGCGACCCTTTTCATTTCACGTGCGGCCGGAAGAGAAGGCATGATCTTAGGCCAGGTTCATGATCTGGAGAATGAGAAGAAGCGAGCGACCCTGGAGGAACTGGTGGAGTGCCATAACAAAAAGACCGGTGAGCTCATCGCTGCATCGCTCACAGCACCTGCGATTCTATTCGGAGCGGCAAAGGATGAAGTGGATAAGATCCATACCTTCGGGATTCAGCTGGGCCTCGCCTTTCAGATTCAGGATGATATTCTGGACAGAACTTCCACGAAAGAAGTGCTCGGAAAGAGTATCGGTAAAGACGGAGCGTCTGGCAAGAGCACCTATGTGGAGCTCTTCGGCATTGAGAAAAGCAGAGAAATGGCCAGAGAGGTGACAGATTCCTGCCTGGAAATCCTGTCTACCCTGGACAGAGATACAAGAGAGCTGGCTGAACTGACAAGCCTGCTTCTAAATCGGACCTATTAGGAGGGAAGAAAATGGGTATACTAAGTGACGGCTACAAGAAGCCGGAAGATATCAGAAAATTTACCCTGGAAGAACTCTATCAGCTTTCTGATGAAATCCGAAGCTTCCTTGTGGAATCCGTATCCAGAACAGGTGGTCACCTGGCGCCGAACCTGGGCGTGGTGGAACTGACTGTGAGTCTTTTCAATGTTTTCGATCTGGAGAAGGATAAGATCATATATGATGTGGGCCATCAGAGCTATGTCCACAAAATACTGACGGGACGAAAAGAGGAGTTTGGCACTCTAAGGCAGTTTAAAGGGCTCAGCGGATTCCCCAAAAGAGATGAAAGCAGATACGATGCATTTGATACGGGACACTCCTCCACATCCATAAGTGCCGCCCTGGGCATTGCAAGAGCAAGAGACCTGAAAGGTGAAGATTTCGATGTGGTGGCTGTCATTGGTGATGGTGCACTCACGGGCGGCATGGCACTGGAAGCCATGAATGATGTGGGGGACAAGAAAACGGATCTCATCATTGTGCTCAACGACAATCAGATGAGCATATCACGTAATGTGGGCGGTATCAGCACGTATCTCAGTCAGCTCCGGGCTGACCCCACTTATGAGAAGGCGAAGAAGGAAGTGCAGGATCTTTTTGACCGGATGCCCCTGGGAAAAAGCATCAACCGATCGGTGGACCGCGTAAAGGAAGGGATCAAATCCATGGTGCTTCCGGATATGCTCTTTGAAAACATGGGCCTCACCTATTTAGGTCCTGTCGACGGACACAACATCAAAGAGGTTTCGAAAATCCTGAAGATCGCAAAAGAAATGAAGGGACCAAAGCTTGTCCATGTGATCACCAAGAAGGGAAAGGGGTACAAGAACAGCGAGCAGAGACCGGACAAGTTTCATGGTACGCCTCCTTTCAACAAATCAGACGGCAGACCGAAGAAGAAGGGAATGATCACCTATTCCAGCATCTTCGGAAATACTCTGACGGAAATGGCGAAAAACAATAAGAACATCGTGGCGGTTGTGGCTGCCATGCCGGATGGTACAGGGCTTTCAGGATTCAAGGAAATCTACGGAAAGAGACTCTTTGATGTGGGCATAGCCGACCAGCATGCCATGAGCC
>RZYZ01000513.1 GCA_009930125.1 Clostridia bacterium
GCTGTGGATCTGGGTGTCCATGGCATTGAAACGGATGTACACATGACAAAAGACGGCATCCTTGTCATCACCCACGATGAAGAAATCAGCCGCGTTTCAGACGGCAAAGGTATGGTCAAGGACCTTACCTACAAAGAGCTTCTTCAGCAGGACTTCGGTCTCTGGAAAGGCGAGGCCTTTAAAGGAGAGAAAATACCCACACTTTCTGAACTGCTGGATCTTCTGAAAGGTACACAGATCATTCTGAACATCGAAATCAAGATGGGCTTCCTTCTCTATCCGGGCATCGAAGAGAAGCTTCTGGAGATACTTGATGAAAGAGGATTTCTACCTCGCGTCATCTTTTCAAGCTTCAACCATTATTCCCTGGCCAAACTGAAAGAGCTGAATCCAGAGGCGAAGGTTGCACCCCTTTACCAGTCCGGGCTTTACAAACCTTATGATTATGCCCTGACCTTTGGTGCAGACTACATTCATCCTTACTATATGGCCCTGGACAGAACCATTGTGGAGGAGTCCCACAGGAAAAACATCAAAGTGAATCTATGGACCGTCAATGATTCCAGTCAGGTTGCATACTACAAGGACCTGGGCGTGGATGGTCTCATCACGGATTTCCCTGAAGAATTATTAAGCAAACTGAAGGAGCTGTAAGCAGTCATGGAAAACAAGCTGGACTACAAAAAGACCTTTATACTCGGTTTCGGATTTTTCGCCATCAGCATCACCTGGAGCGTCTATAACGCATTCATGCCCCTGCTTCTTGGCAATTACCTCAAGAGCGCGGCGCTCATTGGCTTCATCATGACCATCGACAACTATCTGGCCTTATTCATTCAGCCCACGGTGGGATTCTATTCCGATAAGATCAATACCCGTTTCGGCAGAAGAATGCCCTTCATCATGATCGGTATGCCTCTGGCAGCCCTTTTCATGTTCCTCATCCCCAATACCGGAACCCTCTTTTCTCTGATTTTTGCCCTTCTCTTCATGAACCTGTCCATGAGCATCTACCGTTCCCCGGTGATTGCCCTGATGCCCGACATCACGGCAAAACCCAACCGCTCCAAATCCAATTCCATCATCAACTTCATGGGCGGCATCGGTTC
>RZYZ01000514.1 GCA_009930125.1 Clostridia bacterium
GATGCTGCGGCCATCATCCGGGCGCTGGAAAATGCGAAGGCGGTGGTGGAAGACAAGGTGGTGCTGTTCAGCACCAGAGACATGGTCTTCTTCAAGCTGTCCGGAGCAAAGGATTCGAAGAAGAGAAGACAGATTCTGGGGAAGGCTTTGGGGATCGGGTACGGCAATACGTCCTCCTTCCTGTCCAGGCTGAATTCCTACAGGATCTCCAAGGAAGAGTTTGAAAAAGCCATCGTAAGTAACTTTGAGGAGTTTAGATATGAATAATTCAACAAAACAGATTGTGGAAAAATACGGGTTCCGCTTCACCAAGAGTCTGGGACAGAATTTCCTGGTGGACATGAACATCGTGAAGGATATCATAAGAGGGGCCGAAATCACAAAGGAAGATCATGTCATTGAAATCGGGCCTGGTGTGGGAACCCTTACAAGAGGTCTTCTGGAAGCGGCTGGTAAGGTGACGGCCATAGAGCTGGATGAAAAGCTCATTCCGATTCTGAAAGAAGAGCTGAAAGACTATGAGCATTTCACGCTCCTCCATGAGGATGCCACCAAGGTGGATCTAGGGGAGATTGCTGATGGAGCGTCCATAAAGCTTGTGGCGAATCTGCCCTACTATGTGACCACACCCATCATCACGAAGATTCTCAACGACAAGACGGACTTTCAGTCCCTTACCATCATGATCCAGAAGGAAGTGGCGGAGCGTATGAACGCAGGCCCAGGCACCAAGGATTATGGCGCACTGTCGGTTCTGGTTCAGTACTACTGCGACTCGAAGATCATAAGGACGGTTCCTCCTGAGTCTTTTATACCAAGACCCAAGGTGGATTCCACCGTCATCAGACTGACGAAGCTCTCCGAGCCCAGGGCAAAGGTCACCGATGAAGACCTCTTTTTCAAACTCGTACGTCAGGTCTTCAATATGAGAAGAAAGACCCTCTCAAATAATCTCAAGGCCATGGGCTACTCCAGGGAATTCATCGAAGAGGCTCTGGAGAAAGCGGACATCGATCTCAAAGCAAGAGGAGAGACCCTGACCGTTGAAAGGTTTGCGCGTCTTGCCAATATCATCAAGGAGCTGAAGTAGCGGTGAAGCCAAGTAAG
>RZYZ01000515.1 GCA_009930125.1 Clostridia bacterium
GAATATCCTTTTCTCTGAAGGTCTCATATACTTTCCGGATGTCATCCTCTGTCTCGTATCCCCATCTGGACTGGAAAAATCCCAGGCCCCATTTGGGTGGCATGTAGGGTTTCCCGATGACTGCATGAAAGTTCACCACAATGTCCTTCAGGGAATCCCCCTCGATGATGTAGAGGGTGAAATTCTCTCCATGGATGTCGATGGTAAAACGATCCATGTCCGTGAATCCCACATCGTATCGGATTCTGGAAGGGAAATCGATGAAGAAGCCCGTGGCCACATCATCATCCTCCAGAATGAAGAAATTATGCGCCCCGTAAAGGGTCGTCTTGTCTTCATGATGCAGCGGATCATCCGTGCAGTAGGACTCGTATTGTCTTCCTCTCTTATTGATGCCGCCCAGATTAGGGCCAAGACCGTAGACTCTGTCATATTTTGTCAGGTTGAATGAAATGGAGCCATGTCCGTTTTCCACGTGTACTTCCAGAGGAAGCTTGTGGGAACCATGGGTCTTTTCTCCCTGGATGATTCCTGTTTCCACAGGTTCTCCGAAGGTGTATCCGGTGACATATTGGGTCAGCTTGAATGCGCTCATTTGAACCTCCAGATTATTTGTGCAACCGCTTGCACTAATTTCTTAACTCCATTATAGTACAAAATCATCAAATGTAAAGGTTATTATCTTTTTTTGTCAATATGGCAATGACACTTCTGATATCACCATGGCAGTTCCGCCCGCATCTGGACAGGTTCTGGAAGAATCCTCATTAGGAAAAAATGCGCAGAAAAATACCTGGTTCGGACTTTTCACCGACCCAGGTATGTAGTGCATCAATCATCATAACAGCTTCATCAGCAGACGCTTCATGAAGCATCCGCCACTTCGTTTCACTAAGCGTCATTTTTCTCCCAGTCCGAAGTTTTCTCTTGAAACAATGAGGTCCGTGACCATCTGCCCGATGCTTTCCATCTTCTTCAGGTTGAGATTCGAAATGGTATCCTTCGCAGTCCCCTTCTGGTTATGATAGGCTTTCCCGATGCCCACAGCCAGATGGGCATTGGTCCTGAAATTGAGCAGCTGCCGGGAAACGGTCTTGTAGATTGGG
>RZYZ01000516.1 GCA_009930125.1 Clostridia bacterium
GGTGGCCATAATCTGATTGGAGATGTCCACGCAGTATCTGTCCTCTTCCACCATTTTAAGAAGTCCATCCATCTGACCGCGGGCGGTCTTCAGAAGCTTCGTGATCCGATCTTTATCGGCCTGCATCTAGATCGACCTCCTATCCAAATATACTCTTCTTCTCTGATACGGAAACCAGTTCCAGTTCCACTTCCTTCAGCGCTGCGCTCATAGCTTCTTCAGACACTTCAGAAGTCATATCTACCACTGCATTTTTGTTTCCAAGATCCACTTTCGCCGATGTGATACCATCCAGGCCTTCCAGAGCTCTGGTGGCTCTTCCTACGCATCCCATGCAGTGCATTCCTTCAATTCCTAATACTTTCTTCATTCTTCATTCTCCTCTTCTCTATGTTATTTTCTTGATTTCTTTTTTTCTATGCTTCAATCTGATTTCTTTCATGAACCGGCTTGAAGAACTTCAGTCTCAGTGCGTTGGTCACAACGAACACCGAACTTAAGCTCATGGCCGCCGCCGCAAACATCGGGCTCAATTTCCATCCCATGGAGAGATAGAATACACCAGCCGCCAGTGGTATGCCCAGGACATTGTAGAAGAATGCCCAGAACAGATTCTGCTTGATGTTCTTGATGGTGGATCTGGAAAGCTGCACCGCTGTCACCGCATCCAGCAGATCGTTCTTGATGAGCACGATATCCGCTGATTCAATGGCGATGTCCGTTCCCGCTCCAATGGCCACACCCACATCCGCTCTGGTAAGGGCTGGTGCATCGTTGATACCATCTCCGATCATGGCCACTTTGTGACCCTTCTCCTGAATGGCTCTGACTTCTCTTTCCTTATCCTGAGGCAGCACTTCCGCAATGACCTTGTCTATGTCCAGCTGTCTTCGGATGGCTTCCGCCGTTCTCTTATTGTCTCCTGTAAGCATGACAACATCGATGCCCATCTTCTTGAAGAGCTCAATGGCCTGTTTGCTGTTCTTCTTCACCACGTCTGCCACGGCGATGATGCCGAGAACCTTCTTGTTGTCTCCGAAGAACAGTGGAGTCTTTCCTTCACTGGCCAGTCTGTCTGATTCTTCCTGGAACTGTCCAAGCT
>RZYZ01000517.1 GCA_009930125.1 Clostridia bacterium
GCAGAGAACAAGTGCTTGTTATCTGATTTTATGTGCGGCCACCTCTCTGTATTCCTTTCTGTACTGGGAAGGAGAGATGCCTGCGTATTTTTTGAAGACACGGTTGAAATTCGTCAGATTGGAAAAGCCTGTGAGGTTCGAGATTTCCGTGATGGAAAGATCCGTTTCCATGATCTTTCTCTGTGCATTGGAGATCCTTGTGACGCTGATGTACTGAATGATGGTCCGATTGGTCATGCGTTTGAACTCTCTGCAGAGATAGAAGTGACTGACGTAGAACCGTTTTGCCAGGTTTTCCAGCGTGATGTCTTCAAAGTAGTTGTCATGGATATAGTCCATCACATCTCCCACCAGATGCTGATTGGAGCTTTTTTCCTTCGTGGCAGTCTGTCTCAGGATGCTCACCAGAAGATTGTTCAGAAGACTCTGCATGGCTTCCTGCTTGAAGGGAGAATTTCCGGTTTCTTCCTCATTGATTCTGTCCACAAGCATCTGAAACTGCTCTTTCTGGTCGGGTGCAGGTCTGTAGGTTCCGGTGATCCCTTTCATGGCATTTCTCAGTGTTCTGGATAGGATGGCATTGGGCCTGAAGTACAGGACGATCCGTTTGAAGGGCACATCCTTGTCTCCGAAGGAGTGATGCATGATGTAGGGGGCTTTGATGGCAAACATGCCAGGCTCGATGGAATAGATGGACCCTTCGATGATGATGTTTCTGCCACCTTCTTCCAGATAATAGATTTCATAGAAGTCATGAAAATGGGATTTCATCATATTGTCGTTCATGCCTTCTTTTCTTTCACAGGCGATCAGCTGACCTTCGGTCATGCGGATTCCAGCATAATCAATCATGTTTTTTCTCCTTTTTTATGATAATCATTCTCGATTATCGGGGATGAATACGGTTATATTTTACATGTTCGAGCAAGATATGTAAAGAAATGGATATTTGACTGCAATTTTCGTCTAGTTTGAACGCAACGGGTATACTACAATGTAACCATGCTGATGAAGCAAAGAAAGCGCAAAGGAATAAAGCTTATGAAAAGGTTTAACACCGAAACGGAATATACGCAGGAAACCGTTCATCTTCTCTACAAG
>RZYZ01000518.1 GCA_009930125.1 Clostridia bacterium
TATGAGATGAAGGTCACCGGCATGGGAGAAGAAGATTACACCACTAAGATGTACATGAAAAGCGGACTCATGCGTATGGAAAGTGAAATCATGGGGCAGAGCGCCATGATGATCTATACAGAGGATGCATTCTATACACTGGATCCTCAGTCAAAAACTGCCATCAAGATGCCAATGGAAATGGATGAAGAGGAAGAAAGAGATGTGCCCACCCTGGAGGACTTCACGGAAGATGTGGATGAGGGCAGCATGAATTATCTGGGTAAGGAAACCATAAATGGAATCTCCTGCCATGTGGTGGAGAGCAGAGAACTGGATTCTGGATACCAGGTGAAGATGTGGCTCCATGAAGAGTACGGTTTCCCGATGAGAGTGGAAACCAGGATGGAGAATGAGGAAATGTACGTGTCTGAAGTCACGGACTTCAAGGTTGGAGACCTGTCCGATGACCTTTTTGAAGTACCGGAAGGATACCAGATTGTGGATCTTAACAGCATGATCCCCACAGCGCCTTAAAGGTAGCGCTGAGAAAATGTGAAGAAATGCAGAAGAGCTGCCAGGAAGTCAGAAATTATAACTGATCTTCCGGGCAGCTTTTTCTATTTGATGATCCCAGGTTATCTCATTATTCTTCTCATGGCTTTTATGCCGCCGGAAATGACATAGCACTCATAGCCATGATTTTTAAGGAAAGATGCCCCGGTGGCAGAGTGGCTGCCTGAAGCACAGAGGACATAGACTGGTTTGTCCATGGGAATTTCTTCGTATCTATCACTCAGATACTCCAGAGGAATGCTGATCCTGTTCTGCTTGTTGCAGAAAGTTGGAACAGGAAAGTGAAGTGGATGTAAATAGAATGAAAAATGCATTCTTGCTGCAGCATGCTGAAAATAACAGAATGAAGGGTTATTGTATTGCTTCGGGAGGATGCTTATACTGAATATATATGGCCTTAAGGTAGCTTTCCGACACGTTATCGAGAAACATCAGGAAAGAGGCGGAAAGGGCATGATAGAAATGAGAAAGTAAGGAGGGGCCTATGAGACTAACAGTATTTGATATCGGAGGTTCCAGTGTGAAGCATGCCTTATGGGATGGAGA
>RZYZ01000519.1 GCA_009930125.1 Clostridia bacterium
CAACCCCGTTGCGGCCCATATCATATCTAAGGCAGCTTATGACAAGGAGATCGGTAAGAGAAAGGAGGATCCTGATGCAGATATTTAATGTGATTCTCATCGTGTTTCTGATCGTCGCTGCCGTTGCAGTGGAAAGAACAAAGGATCTTCTGGGTGCTGTGATCATTTTCACAGCCTATAGCCTGGTGATGGCTCTTTTGTGGCTTCTTCTGCGTGCACCGGATGTCGCCATGACCGAAGCGGCCATCGGTGCAGGAATCACCACCATACTATTTGTGGTGGTCATCAGCAGGACCAGGAGGATGGAATAATGAGAAAACTATTTACGCTCATCATACTGGGTGGTCTTCTCATCGTGCTTCTTTCAAGCATTGCTGAGCTTCCTCCCATGGGGGAAAAGACGAATCCATCCTACAACGAAATTGCGGAATATTACATCAGTGAAGGCGCAGAGGATACAGGAAGCACCAATCTCATTGCAGCCATCATCACGGATTACCGTGCATTTGATACCCTAGGGGAGACCACGGTGCTTTTCACGGGCATTGCCGCCGTGGTATCTTTAATCGGTGTCTTTCATCACAGGAAATCGGACAAGGAGGAGGAACATCATGGATGATCTGTTTGTACGAGTCATAACAAAAATGATTCTGCCCTTTATCCAGCTCTATGGCATTTACGTGATCATACATGGGCATCTGTCTCCTGGTGGAGGTTTTTCCGGTGGAGCTATTTTTGCGGCGAGTATTGTTCTGTACACTTTAGCCTTCGGATTAAAACCCGGACAGAAAAGGATGCCTCATAAAGTCTCCTCGAAAATTGAAACAGGCGGTATCATCTTCTTCATTCTTGTGGGATTCGCCGGCATAGCTACAGGCTATAACTTTCTCACAAATCAGGAAGCCGGATTTCCCATGGGGGAACTGGGTAGTGTGTTCAGTGCCGGTCTTATACCCATTGTAACCATCGCCATAGGACTGAAAGTCATGAGCACCATCATCACGCTATTTCATACCATGCTGGAGGAAGAGGGATGAATTTTGATTTAAGTACCATCGCAAATAACATCAACTACATCGGTGCCATGATTCCTGT
>RZYZ01000147.1 GCA_009930125.1 Clostridia bacterium
GTGGACGATCTGGAAGGATTCCTCAATCGCGTGGATCCCAATGAAGGCAATCGCATGCTGGACCATATCTTCGGAGAGAAGAAAGTGAAGGTTGAGGACAACATCGCAAGCAATTCCGGTCTTGGCATCGGGCAGGTTTCCGGTCTCATGTCCATGCTGGCACCCATTCTCATCGGTATGCTAGGCAGAAAGAAGAAGGAAGAGAATGTATCCAGCGGCAACATCAGTGACCTTACCGGGTCCTTAGGCGGACTGCTCGGTGGAGGCGGCATCATGGATATCGCGAAGAACATGCTGGACAAGGACAAGGACGGCAGCTTCATAGATGATCTCATGGGCGGACTCTTCGGCAAGAAATAGAAGGTGTTCATATAAGAAGTCAATAAAATGAAGAATGACGGCATGGCTTAGAGGAAATCTGAACCATGCCGGATTTTTTTGCAGCTGTTTCAGAAAGAGAAGCGAAAAATTCTTCCATTTGTGTTTATAATAGAAGAAGAAGAAGAGGTGGGAACATGAAGGAAACAGATCTGTATGAAGCCATAAAGAAATATTTTGAAGATCAGGGATTCAAGGTGCGAAGCGAAGTGAGAGACATTGATGTGGTGGCGCAGAAGAAGGACCTTCTGGTGGGCATCGAGATGAAAAAAGGACTCACCATGGAGCTTCTCACCCAGGCATCTCTCAGGCAGAAGACCTGCGACCTGGTCTATATGGCCGTGCCGAAACCAAAGCGCATCGTGAAGAACAAAAGCATGAACAATCTCCTGTATCTTCTGAAAAGGCTGGAGCTGGGACTGCTCTATGTGGATGTGGAGAAGAATGCGGTCCTGGAAGTGCTGGAGCCTTCCTTTTATGACCTAGACAGAGGACGTCGGGCGAAGATGAAGGAGAAGCTGCGGATTCTGAAGGAGATGAAAAAGCGCAGTGTGGATGGAAACAAGGGAGGCAGCAGAGGGAAGAAGCTTCTCACGGCCTATCGGGAGGATTCCCTGCGCGCCGTTGCGCTGATCCGGGTGAAGGGCATCATATCCCCTAAGGAGCTGAAGGAGCTGGGCATCAACCATACCCTGCTTTCAAAGAACTACTATGACTGGTTCCTGAAGGTGGACCACGGGAAATACAGCCTGAATGGAGCCCATCCGGACCATGAAACCTATGGGGAGCTTATCGAGCACTTCGTAAAGGAATATAGGAAACTGGAAGAACTTTAATATATTAATATATATAGGATGTCAGATGGATAGATACGCCTGCTCGGCTTTAGAAAAAAAGGAAAAGCAGAGAATATTGTAAGAAAAGTTAGAAGATTCTTTTCAGGGGGTTGTAATCCGAAAAGAGTTCGTTTATTATGAAATAGGTTACAGACGATTTGTATGTAATTAAATTTAGCAAAGGAGGTCACGAAAATGATGAACAATACAGTATTTACAGGAATGAGTGCACTTTATCTCGTAGACGCTATCGCTGCGCCTATTTTTAAGGATATGATAATAGAAAAAGTTTGTGACCTGAATAGGAGTCTCACCCTATAGCCTTTGCATGACAAAAGCGTATAGAATTAGAGAAGCCACAGGTTGCGACCTGTGGTTTTGTTGTATGAAACTATAATTTTATGGTTTCATGCCTTTCTGAAAAGGAAATGAAGGACAAGTGGATCCCTTGTCTTTGAGCAAAACACGCAGGTACTGCGTGTTTTTTCTATTTTATGAATCTGCTACCGCTCGTAAGAATCGACAGAAAAAAAGTGAGGTGTTTATACACATGAAGAAATTATTCGGATATTTAAAGGGCTATGGAGGACCGTTCTCCCTGGCCATTCTAGCAATCATACTGGCAACGGTGATGCAGCTGTCTGTCCCCATCCTCATCAAGTATGCCATCGACTCCATCATCGGAGACGTGGAACCGGGAAGGCTGCAGTTTCTCATGGATGCCTTCGGGAAAAACCTTGGTGGGGTCGTGCTTATCATCGTGGTCATGAGCCTTCTAAGAGGCGTATTCATGTTCCTGAAAGGATATCTTTCAAGCTATGCGGCGGAAAACATCGCCAAGGACATCCGAGGGAAGCTCTATACGCAGATCCAGTATATGACCTTTGAAAGACATACCAGAAAAGAGACCGGAGACATGGTGCAAAGATGCACCTCGGATGTGGAAACCATCCGAAGATTCCTTGGGGTTCAGGTGGTGGACCTGGGCAGAATCATCTTCATGCTGGGCTTCACCCTGGTCATCATGTCCACCCTGAACGCGGAGCTGACGCGCTACTCCATGATCATGATTCCAGTACTCTTTGTCTTCAGCTACATCTTCTTCACGAAGATCCAGAAGACCTTCAAGAAGTCCGATGAAGCGGAAGGAAAACTGACCACCGTCCTGCAGGAGAATCTCTCCGGTGTGCGTGTGGTGAGAGCCTTCGGGCGGGAAGAACATGAAATCGATCGCTTCGAGGACGTGAACGCAAGTCACAGGAACATCACCTACAAGCTCATTGAAACCCTGGCGGTTTTCTGGGCATCCTCAGATTTTCTGACGCTGCTTCAGAACGGAATCGTTCTGGTGGTGGGCGCAGGAATGGTCATCCGAGGCGAGCTTCACATCGGTACGCTGACGGCCTTCATCACCTATGTGTCCATGCTCCTCTGGCCGGTGAAGCAGCTGGGCAGACTCCTCTCCGAGTTCGGTAAGACCACCGTGTCCATCGGACGAATCGAGGAAATTCTAAACGAGGACATCGAAGTGGACCAGCCCAATGAAGGGGAACCTGAAATCTACGGAAACATCAGTTTCCAAAATGTCTCCTTCGGCTACGACGAGCATCAGAGAGTCCTTGAGAATGTGAGCTTTGACCTTCCGGTGGGCTCCACCCTGGGCATCCTGGGCTCAACAGGTTCCGGTAAATCCACCCTGGTGCATCTTCTTCAGAGGCTTTACGACTATGAGGGAAGCATCCAGATCGACGGTCATGAACTGAAAAATATCAGAAGAGGATGGATCCGTAAAAAGATCGGTCTGGTTCTACAGGAACCCCATCTCTATGCCAAGACCGTGAAGGAGAACATCGGAATCACCAAGAGAACCTATAAAGAGAAAGAGATCTTTGATGCAGCCAAGGCGGCATCGATTCACAGCAATATCCTGACCTTCAAGGAAGGATACGACACCATCATCGGAGAAAAGGGAGTATCTCTCTCCGGTGGACAGAAACAGCGTATCGCCATCGCCAGAACCATCATCGATTCAGACAAGAGAATTCTGATCTTTGATGACAGCCTGAGTGCGGTGGATACGGAAACGGATATGCGCATCAGAAATGCGCTGAAATCAAGAAGCAAAGACATCACGACGCTGATCATCAGCCACAGAATCGCAACCCTTGCCGAAGCGGACAACATCATTGTTCTGGATGAGGGAAGAATTGTGCAGATGGGCACCCACGAGGAGCTCATCCAGGAAGAAGGACTCTACAAGAGAATCTGGGACCTGCAGCAGATGGCTGTATAAGAATCAGACGGCACCTATTAGGAGGAGATCCGTTATGGAAGAACAAAAAGAAATGAAGCTTAAAGTGGATAAGAAGATCTGGAAAGAGATGTTCCACTACTTTAAGGTGTTCAAAAAAGACTTTATGATCCTGGTCGGTTTCATGGTTGCCCTGGCGGCAACAGACATCACTTTTCCGCTCTTGACAAGATATGCCATTGACAATTTTGTAGCGGATGGAGATTATGCAGGCCTGACCAGAGTGGCTTTCCTCTATGTGGGGCTGGCCATCGCACTGGCACTCATCGTGCTTCTGTTTATCCGCCGTGCGGGTAAGCTGGAAGTGGAGATCCAGTATAAACTGAGAAAAGACGCCTTCAGGAAACTGCAGCGCCTGTCTTTCAGCTATTACGACAAGAATGCCGTAGGATGGATGATCGCAAGGACCACATCCGATGCCCAGAAGATTGCGGAAACCGTAGCCTGGGGTGTTGTGGATCTGGTATGGGGTGGTACCATGATGCTGGGCGTTTCCGTGGTCATGCTTGTGATCAACTGGAAGCTGGCTCTGGTGACGCTATTAACCATTCCGATTCTGGCCTTCATCAGTGTCTTCTTCGAGAAGAAGATGCTGGTATCCTACAGAAATGTAAGAAAAATAAACTCCAGGATCACCGGGCTCTTCAATGACGGCATCGTCGGTGCCAAGACCACCAAGACCCTGGTGAGAGAAGAGCTCAACATCGAAGAGTTCAGCGAAGAGACCCATAACATGAAGAAGACATCCATCCGGGCAGCGACATTGTCTGCCGGATATCTGCCTATGACGCTGTTCATTTCCGCAGTGGGAACGGTTTTGACACTGTTCTTCGGAAGCAACATGCTCATGGGCGGTGCGCTGACCTATGGTACTCTGGTCCTTTTCATCACCTATGCCAGACAGTTCTTTGACCCGGTTCTGGAGCTTGCCCGAATCTACACTGAAATGATCAGTGCACAGGCGGCAGCGGAAAGAGTCATGGACCTTCTCCATGAGAAGGAAGAGATCGTGGATGACATGGTGGAGGAAAAAGAGGATTACGGAACCATCAAAGGGGACGTGACCTTCGAGAATGTGAACTTCTACTATAAGGAAGGGGAATATATTCTGAAGGACTTCAACCTCAGCGTGAAAGCCGGAGAGACCATCGCCCTTGTGGGCGAGACGGGCTCCGGGAAAAGCACCATCGTGAACCTGGCCTGCAGATTCTATGAACCCACAGGCGGCAGAATCTTAATCGATGGGGAAGACTACAAGAAGAAGCCTCAGAAATGGCTTCATTCCAACATCGGATATGTGCTCCAGGCACCGCATCTGTTCAGCGGCACCATCAAGGAGAACATCCGTTACGGAAAGCTTGACGCCACCGACGAGGAAATCGTCGAGGCGGCCAAGGTGGTACGTGCCCATGACTTCATCATGAAGCTGGAGCATGGATACGACACGGAAGTCGGAGAAGGGGGAGGCATGCTTTCCACCGGTGAAAAGCAGCTGGTCTCATTTGCCAGAGCCATCATCGGAAAGCCAAGGCTGTTCTTCCTGGATGAGGCCACCTCATCCATTGACACCGAATCCGAAGCGAAGATCCAGAAAGCCATTGAAGAGGTGCTGCAGGGCAGAACCAGCTTCATCGTGGCCCATAGACTGTCCACCATCAGAAGTGCCGACAGAATCCTTGTCATTGACAAGGGAGAGATTCTGGAGCAGGGCACCCATGAGGAGCTTCTCAAGAGAAGAAGACATTACTACGAGCTCTATACCAACCAGTTCGTGGAAGAAGTGGGTATGGATGTGCTGAAGAAAAAGAAGAATGTAAGCTGATGACACTGAAATCAGAAGGAACGAGAATGGGATCCTTTGTGGCAGTAAGTGCATAAACAGGATGCGTTCTCAAAGCACCAGAACAGATCCA
>RZYZ01000148.1 GCA_009930125.1 Clostridia bacterium
TAATGAATAAAAAGAACAAGGAAGTCATTGAAATTCTCAAGGAAACCTATCCGGAAGCGAAATGCGAACTGAATCACAGAAATCCGCTGCAGCTTCTGGTGGCCACCATCTTATCGGCCCAGGCTACGGACAAGAAAGTCAATGAAGTGACAGATGAGCTTTTCAGAGAGTACGAAACCCTGGATGATTTTCTGAGAATCACTCCAGAGGAGCTGGAAAGCCATATCAAGGTCATCGGACTCTATAAATCGAAGGGAAGGAATCTCATGAAGCTGTTTCCGATTCTGAAGGAAAAGCATAACGGCGAGGTTCCGAAAACCATGGAAGAGCTGGTGGAACTACCGGGCGTGGGCAGAAAGACGGCCAATGTGGTGCTGTCCACAGCATACAGGGTTCCAGCCATCGCTGTGGATACGCACGTGTTCAGAGTCAGTAATCGTATCGGCATTGTGAATGAGGATACCGTGGAAAAGACGGAGAAGGCGCTGATGCGAAGAATCGACAAGGACCTGTGGATCGATACGCATCATCTGCTGATTTTCCACGGCAGAAGACTCTGCTTTGCCAGAGCACCAAAATGCGGAGTCTGTCCGGTGAATCATCTGTGCACCTATTACAGGAAAAACAGAAAATCACTGACAGCGGATAAGAAAAAGTAGAACAGAAAAACTGAAAGGGGCGTGAATAGATTGAATTCAAGAAAAACACTCAGCAGCTTGATCCGATCCAATGTCATGGCCCTTTCTATTCTGCTTTTTCTGGTTCTTCTGACATTTCTTACCGCGCATCTTCTCACCGATGGTGGAGCGACTCTGTTCCAGCTGCAGCTGGATCCGGCGAATATCGCGCTCGCCCTCCTTTCCTCCGTTATGATTCTTCTGTACGGCCACTACACAAAGAAGAAGTACCTGTATATTTTTGCGCTGGGACTTCTTTTCGGAGCGGTTCTCGAGTATCAAAACAATCTTTTCAATATCGATGGGCAGATTGATGCGACATTTCTTGGCTTCTATTTTCTCATTGTGGTTCTTTCAGGGTTTATTCTCACAGCCAAGCTGACCTATAGAATCATAAGGGTCAATGCGGATTTTCTCGTTTTTCTATCCATCATGATTCTGTTTTTCTATCTTTATCTGAGATCCTTTGTGCTCAGGGAATCGGTGATTTTTCAGAATGAAATGACCTATGTCCTGGAGCTTATGATGCTCTCTGCCATTCCAGTGCTCTTCGGATGGTATTACAATACATTTTCCACCCTGAAGAACGCTATGAATTTTTCCATCTATCTGGGCAGCTTCACCTACAGTGCATCTATGGTCTTCTACAGCCTGTTCTCCAGCAGAAATGACTACAGGTTCCTTTTTGCCGGAACGATCATGGAGACCCTGACCTTCGGGTTGTATATTATTTTCGTGCCCCTGGCATTTTATGAAATTGTCAGAGAAAAGGATGAGTCCATCAAGAAATCGGAAGTGCTCAAGAAAAATCTCTTCATGTTCTTCAAATCGGCGGAGTACAACGAGAACATCACTGTTTTCGTCAATTCGAGGCATCAGATTCTGTACTCGAATTCCAAATACAAGATTTTCTTCAATCACTATGGAGAATATCTGGATAAGGACATGACCAATTATCTGACGGAAAAATATGAAGTCATCAAATACAATATGAACTACTCTTCCTCCATGAAGTTCAACCTGGGAGACAACACCTATATTCTGGATGTGGACGTGGTGTATATCGAGCAGGATGATGAAGAGATCTTCTGTATCACGGCCAAGGACATCACGGTGATCAGAGCCATGCAGGAATCGCTGGAGCGATCCGAGTACAAATACAGAAGCTTCTTCAATCTGATTCCGGATTTCATTTTTCTCTATGATCTTGTGCGAAAACGTGTGGTGGAAGCCAATGACATTGTCTACAACGACTTCAGAAATCTTCCCAGTGTGAAGCCAGTCAATATGCCCACAGAGGAGCGTTTCATGGGGATGAGCTTCAAGGAGCTGGATGAAATCGGGGAGAGAATCTCCACAAGCGAGATTCTGAAGCTGGAAACGAGAAAAATCAAAGGCCATAAGGGGCAGGACATCTATGTGGAGCCCAATGTAAGACTCATCGGTGTGGAGAGCAACAAGAAGCAGATGCTGGTGTTTCTTAGAAATGTGACCAATTCCATCAAGCTGCACGAGCTGAGAATCGAGAATGAAGCCAACATCAGGAAACTCTATATTGCGGAAGAGAACGAAAAGATGTTCAATGAGTTCTTTGCCAACATGTCCCATGAACTGCGGACCCCCATCAACATCATTCTGTCGGCTCTGGACATGATGGAGATCTCCGAGTATGAGAAGGATAAATCCGAAAAATATGCGGGGATGATCCGGCATAATTCCTATCGGCTCATGCGTATCGTCTCCAATATTCTGGACATAACAAAAGTGGACTCCGGATTCTATACACTGCATATGATCAATCGGGACATCGTCAGCTTCACGGAGGATACGGTCATGTCGGTACTGCATTATGCGGAAGGCAAAGGCCTGAAGATCATCTTCGATACGGAAGTGGAAGAGCATCTGGTTGCTTTTAATCTGCAGTCACTGGAGAGAGTTCTTCTGAACCTCTTGAGCAACGCCATCAAGTTCACGAAAAAAGGCGGCAGCATCTTTGTGAACCTCTCTCTGGATGAAGAGGAGAATAAAGTGTACATTGATGTAGAGGATACCGGAATCGGCATTTCAGAAGAGAATGTGGCACATATTTTCGACCGGTTCATTCAGGTCAACAAATCCACAAACAGAGACACGGAAGGGACGGGAATCGGACTTTCCATCGTGAAAAAGCTCATGAACCTGATGGAAGGGGACTGCATCGTATCCAGCGAGCTCAACAAGGGAACCACTTTCAGACTGATTCTGAAGGATGAACTCACCCAGGAGAGCAATGAAGTGGCACTGGAGAAGGACTTTTACGACAAAACATCCAACCGGGTGGATATCGAGTTTTCCGATATTCCCAATGCAGAATAGACAGGGTGACGTCTTTAAAAGGATGCACTCTGTCTTTCTGGTTTCAGAGGGAAGGTACAGAAATGAATTTACTTGTCAGAATGGTTTTTTGGTGTAATAATGTACTTTAGAATTTCAGAGAAATGAAAAGTGGAACAGGAGTGATTTGGTTTGAAGATAGGTGTAATCATGGGCGGGATTTCCAGTGAAAGAGAAGTTTCTCTTTCCTCAGGAAGAGAAATCCTGAAGAATATAAATTTCAATGGATACGAAGGTGTGGAAATCGTTCTGGACAGCAAGAAGGATATCTTCGAGAAGGTGAAGGGGATTGATTTTGCGCTCCTGGCTCTCCATGGGAAATACGGCGAAGATGGAACGGTGCAGAGCATTCTGGACAGTCTGGACCTGCCTTATTCCGGATGCGGCATGGCTTCCAGCGCGGTCTGCATGGACAAGGATCTGACTAAGTGTGTACTGAAGAGCAAAGGAATCCGCACAGGCGACTGGTTCATCGTCAGAAAGCCGGAAGATGTGGCAGAGGAAAAGGTGAGAAACCTTGGATTTCCTGTGGTGGTGAAACCCAACAGCGGCGGGTCTTCCGTGGCTACCTTCATCTGCAGCACCATGGAAGAAGTGATGGATGGGGTCAGAGAAGGTCTTCTTGTGGATTCGGAAGTGATGATTGAAGAGTTCATCAAAGGCGATGAGATCACCGTACCGATTCTGGATGGGAAAGTTCTTCCTACGCTCATCATCAAACCCAACAAGGGCGGTTTCTTCGATTATTCCTCCAAGTACGAAGCAGGCGGTGCAGAGGAAGTGATCATAGAGTATGAAGAAAATCTTCAGAATGAGATCCACCAGATGGCCATTGACACCTTCCGTGTGCTGAAATGCGATGTCTATGCCAGAGTGGATTTCATCATAAGAGACGGGATTCCCTATATCCTTGAAATCAATACACTGCCGGGCATGACAAGCACCTCACTCTTTCCGAAGAGCGCGGCAGGCATCGGCATGGACTATAAAGCGCTTCTGGATGCGATCATACAGACTTCACTGAAGCTGAGAAGCCCTGAAAAAGAATAGAGAAAGCAAGAAAAAGAAGCGGTGTCGGCCCTGATTAAGTACAGGGGACACGGCTTCTTTTCTTCTGCAGAATTTACTTCATTCTATTTCTTCGCATAACTGACGATGAGGTCAAAGGTGGCTTTCATGGATTCCATATGGGTTCTCTCATAGCCGTGGGAGGCGAATACGCCTGGTCCGATGAGTGCGGTTCGTATGTCATAACCGGCACCCAGGGCCGCGGAAGCGTCGGAACCGTAGAAGGGATAGATGTCTGTGGCATAAGGGATGTTCTCTTCTTCACAGAGCATCTCCAGCCTTCTTCTCAGTTCGTAGTCGTAGGGACCGGAGCTGTCTTTGGCGCAGATGTTCACTTTGAATTCCGAACTGTTCTGATCGTTTCCTGGAGCGCCCATATCCACCGCGATGAATTCCGTGAGGTTTTCCGGCAGAGCAGCCTTGGCGCCATGGCCGACTTCTTCGTAGTTGGAGATGAAGAAATGAATCGTCTTCTCGAGCTTTTCCTCCTTCAGCGTCTTCATGGCCTCCAGCAGGATGGATACACTGGCCTTGTCATCGAGATATCTGGATTTGATAAACCCGTTTGGAAGAATTCTCAGTTTGGGTTCTATGAAGATGAAATCTCCGACACTGATGCCCAGGGCCTTGACATCATCGACGCTCTGGACCTTCTCATCGATGATCACTTCCATGGTCTGCTGTTTTCTTTCCAGAGAGCGCGCGTCTCCTCCATCGATGTGGACGGAAGGCTTGTTTGTCTGGACCGTTCCGCTGATGAGTTTTCCCTGAGAGGTTCTGATCCAGCAGTTCTCTGATTCCAGGGTGTTGTACATGTAACCGCCCAGCAGCATGAACTCGAGGCTTCCTTTCCCTTTTATGGATTTCACCATGGCACCCAGCGTATCCACATGGGCGGAAAAGAGTCTGCCTTCCTCACTTTCACCTTTTATGGTGGCTAAAATGGCACCTTTGATGGTCTCCTTGTAGGAGATGCCTGATTCATCCAGTTCCTTCCTGATGTACGCCATGACTTCCTGGTGATACCCGGTAGGACTGTGAATCTCGATGAGTTCTGTAAGTGTTTTGCTTATATTCTGTTCAAATGACATGGGATCCCTCCTTCAATATTCTATTTTCATAGTATCGTAAAATCATTTAGATGTATAGAATGCGTTGTGTTTCTTCCACGGAGTCCTACTGTGAAAAAATGAAATCCAGAAACTGAAACTGAAATGTTACTGTTCACACCCTTAAACAATTAAATGATATAACTTGGCTGAAATAGTTCCATTTGACCAGTATAAAAACTGGTCTATTTTCTTGTGCTAAAATC
>RZYZ01000149.1 GCA_009930125.1 Clostridia bacterium
GTGTCAATGACAACCGGAACGGTCTTTGTTTCAAAGACCTCCACATTGACTTCCACATAAAGGGGAGAAACAATCACATGATTTACTACATTCCCATTCTCATCGATGGGCACAAGGGATACGATTTCCTTATAGTCGATGTCCAGATTCTCTCTGCTTCCTCGCGCTGCAAGGGCAGTGACTCTGTTGACGTATTCCGCCGGTCCTTTCACTGTAGCAGAGCTTGGATTGAATGTGATGCCGGCAACGAAATGATCTTCCGCCGCCACCGCTTCATATTGAGATACGATGGATACTTCTCTTTCCAGATAATCATCCAGATAGATGATGGCCTTCACATTGCTGCTGGGTGTCACATCGATATCCGAAGGATAAGAGGTGATCTCGATGGGCACTTCATTGGGGCCTGCCTTCAAGGCGATATCATCCAGGTCTGCAATGACTCTGAAATTGCTGGCCACACTTCTGTATACTTCCGATGCGGGTCCCTTGACAGTCAAGGTGACCATCACATCCTGGTTGGGGAGAAGCGCAAGATTCTGCTCATCGATGTTCTCCAGATTCTCCAGTCTTACGGGCACATTATACACCCTCATGGTCTTGATGGGATTCTCCACATTGATGATGTAGATCCACAGACTGAATGAAAGGATCAGGCTGATGATTTTCAGGAGGATGTCCGATCCTTTTTGCTTAGCCATTGATCCATCCTCTCCTTCCATGTCTGTTTTTTCTGAATCTTACTGGTGAGTATTTTCACCAGAATCTTCTGCAGCCTGTCCCTGTCATAGTTTCTGACAAGCTTTCCGTTCAGTGCCAGAGAAATGGTACCCGTTTCCTCGGAAACGATGAGTACCAGTGAATCCGATACTTCACTCAGTCCCAGGGCTGCTCTATGTCTTGTACCCAGTTTCTTGCTGATGTCCTTGTTGGTGGTCAAGGGAAGCACACACCCTGATGACATGATGCGGTCTCCACGAATGATGGTGGCTCCGTCATGCAGTGGGGTATTGGGCACAAAGATATTCTCCAGCAGGGAGGTGGAGACCAGGGCATCGATTCGGATTCCCGTTTCGCTGATGTCGCCAAGACCTGTGTCCTGCTCGATGACAATCAGGGCTCCCGTTTTCGTCTTGCTCAGATTGTCCATGGCCGCTACAATCTCGTTGACCACTTTGGTCAGGATATCCGTATCCCGCAGTACCCTCCGGTCACTGAAGGCGGAACGTCCGATGTGTTCCAGCATTCTTCTGATTTCAGGCTGGAAGATGATGACCAGGGTCAGCACACCGATGGTAATGGCCTTTGAAATGATGGTGTAGACCATCGTCAGGTTGAAAATATAGCTTATGGGTATAAGAAGCAGTATCAGAATAATTCCTCGAAGGAGAAGCTCCGCTCTCGTTTCAATGATCAGCTTATACATTCTGTAGATGAGATAAGCGACGATCAGGATATCAATGACGGATGAAATATTAATATTTCGAACGGTATTCAGAATGGTATTGAGCGTTTCCAACATGCACCTCCTCCTTTTCCACATAATTATGTCAATATACCTAAATTATACAATATAAAGGGCATCTATTGTGCACAATTTCCGCTTTTTCCAGATTTATTCATGAATTCGTCTGCGAAATTCAGAATTCATTCTGCAAATTTTAAGTTTTGCCATACTCTCCTTCTCCAGGTAAGATTCTCTTCTTCCTGAAATATGCAGAAAACCCGAAGACGATTCTCCGGGTTTCTCATTCTACTTATTCTTTTCGATGAACGCTCTGATCTCTTCCTTTGGTCTGAAGCCCACAAGCTGTCCCACGATATTACCGTTTTTAAACGCCAGTAGGGTCGGGATGCTTGCTACTCTGTATCTTGCTGCCTGCTGCGGATTTTCATCCACATTAAGCTTTACAAATTCCACATCATTTATTTCATCATTCAGTTCTTCAAATAGGGGTGCCAGCATCTTGCAGGGTCCACACCATGGTGCCCAGAAATCCACTAGAACCAGATTCTCATTTTTCAGTACTTCCTGCTCGAAGCTTTCTCCATTTACTGCCTTAATCATTTCTTTCCTCCTCAAAACATTATACTAACCATTATACACATTCTCTCTGTTTTTTGTAGGGGCGAAGATGAAAAATAACCCACATTTCACTTCCACATAAAAGAGATTCCCGCTCCCGGGCCTTTTCATCAGCCTTCACTTGTTTCATAATTTTCCTTCATGTAGGTGATGGTTGTCCGGATCATCTTTTCAAGTTCTGACAGGTCGATATCACTGACCTTCTTCACATAGATGCAGGCTTTGCCCATCTTGAACTTGCCCAGGTTCTCCAGTAGGTACGCATGCTGCTCCATCCCCGTATAAGTATAGAGACTGATGGCGGATTTTCGCGGAGAGAATCCGATCAGCGGCCAGTCGCCTTCCTGGCGGCATCGCTGGGATTTGTAGTGATACTGTCCGAATCCGATGATGCTTTCCCCCCACATGACCGGTTCATATCCGGTGACCTTCTTCATGAACTCCAGAAGAAAGAGGCTGTCCTTCACTTTCTGTTCCCCTTCAGCAAAGGAGTGGATGAACTCCACCACGTCCCGATCGTTTTTCTGTGTCTTAAGCGCTGCCACTTCTGCATCTCCCACAATATTTATGTTTCTATCTCAATCAATTCCCCATACTTCAGGCTAAACGTTTACATGACCTCTGCGAAGAACCTTTTAAAAAGGTTCCCGTTCTCCCTAGAGAGAATCCAGCCATTCCTGCGCTTTCACCTTCAGAATCTGGGTAATCTTCTCCTCACTGTAAGGACTTTCTGCTCCACCTCTCTGAAGAAGAACATATCTGTTGTTTCTCGTCCTGTAGAGAATTTCCTCATATCCTTTAGGATCGCCATAGTAGCCGTGTGTCACTTTCTTCAGTTCCGTCGCCGTTTCCAGATTCGGTGTCTTTTTTACCATGGTTCATCCTCCTTTCCAATTCGGATAATCCATATTATACCACCCTTCGCGAAATTCTTCAAAAGGCACGGTCCCCAGTATCATTGCTGATTACAGGAAGACGTAAGAAAAGCCGGCTTCCGCCGGCTTAAAAGGATTTTCTATTTCTGTTCCAGAATGATCTGTTTCGCTCTCAGCATAGAGGATGCGGACATGGAGAACTCGTCCAGTCCATATTCCACCAGTGTCGGAATGGCGGTTTCATCTCCTGCCATTTCTCCGCACATGCCTACCCACTTTCCTTGTGAATGTGCACCATCTATGGTCATCTTGATCAGTCTCAGCACTGCAGGATGCATCGGATCGTAAAGGTAAGATACCTTTTCGCTCATTCTGTCTGCTGCCAGCGTGTACTGAATCAGGTCGTTGGTGCCTATGGAGAAGAAGTCCACATGCTTTGCCAGCTCATCCGCCATGACAGCCGCTGCTGGAATTTCAACCATGATGCCCCATTCGATGGAATCACTGACTTCCTTTCCTTCCGCCTTGAGTTCCTTCGTGCATTCTTCCACAATCTCTTTGGACTTCTGGAATTCATCCAGGGAAGATACCATAGGGAACATGACCTTGAGGTTTCCGTATACGGATGCTCTTAATAGTGCTCTCAGCTGAATCTTGAAGATGTCTGTACGATCCAGACAGAGTCTGATGGCACGATAGCCCAGGAACGGATTCATTTCGTTTGGCATGACCAGATAAGGAAGCTGTTTGTCTCCGCCGATATCCAGGGTTCTGATGACAACAGGTTTGTTCTCCATCTTCTCCAGTACATATTTATAGCTTTCAAACTGTTCTTCTTCTGTGGGCATTTCTTCCCGGTCCATGTAGAGGAATTCGGTTCTGAAAAGACCGATGCCGTCTCCGCCATTTTCCAGTACCTTGTGCACATCTTCAGGCTTTCCGATGTTTCCTGCAACTTCTATTCTCTTGCCGGACTTTGTCACTGCTTCCACTTCGATGAGCTTCTTCAGTTCTTCCTTCTCCTTGTTGTGCGCTTCCTGAAGGGCAATGAACTTGGTCACTGTATCATGGTCCGGATCGATGTATACTCTTCCTTCAATACCATCCACGATGAGAATATCCCCGTTCTTCACCACGTCTGTGATGTCCTTCAGTCCCACTACCGCAGGAATCTCAAGGGTTCTTGCCATGATGGCGCTGTGGGAGGTTCTTCCGCCTACGTTGGTCAGGAAGGCAATGACCTTTTCCTTGTCCAGCTGCGCAGTATCCGATGGTGTCAGATCGTCTGCCACCACGATGGTGTTGTTCTCTTCAATAAGGATGCTGTCTTCAATTCCTGCCAGATTGTTCATGAGACGCTTGGAAACGTCCTTGATGTCTGCAGCTCTTTCTCTCATATACTCATCATCCATGGATTCGAATATGGCTACATAACTTTTCATCACATCATTGGTTGCCTTGATCGCGTTGCTGCCGTTGTTATCAATCTCCGCCTCGATTCCACCCATGAATTCGGGATCATCGAAAAACATCAGATGTGCATCAAACACCATGGCTTTTTCTTCGCCCATGGACTCGAATGCTTTCTTTCTGATTTTCTCCAGCTGGGTTTTTGAAGCTTCTGCTGCTCTTCTAAGGCTTTCCTTCTCTGCAGCCGCATCCTTCACTTTTTCATCTGTGATCTTCAGTTCCTCATGCTTCTTGATAAATGCCTGTCCTATGGCATATCCTCTTGACGCCGGTATTCCAATTTTCATATTAACCCTCCAAAATAAATTTGCTGTAGTGCGCTATATATTGTCTTGAAATTATTTGGTAGCCTTATTCTTTGTTTCTGATGTACTCCTTCACTCGTTCTTCCATGAAGGCAATGAGCTCTTCCACGGAATGGGTCTTGTTTTGACTGCACTCCTTGGCGGATTTGTCACAGAGAAAACACTTTCTGGGTTCATAATGCAGTTCGAATCTTGTGATGGCATATTCTTCATCAATATCATAGACATCAATATCCACGAACCTGCCCAGCTCATGATTCTGCTCGATGAAGACCGCATTCTCCTTCAGGGTTCTGGCATCTCCGCTAAGGACATAGAAAGTGGTAGGACCTTCCGGTGTATCATAGATTTCTTCCGCAAGCATCTTATCATGAAAAAACGCATCAAAGGTCTTCCTGATTTCTTCGATCACAAACCTTGTGGTCTCGTTGTTCTTCAGAACACCAGGATAATTAGCCCGTATGGTGATGACCGGCAGATTGTAGGTATGATGCAGCTTTTCAATGGTCTCACATTTTTTCACACGATAATTCACAAGCTTCTCGTACATTTCCTTTGTCATTTTCGGATGAACCTGTTTCACAGGCATGACAAACGTCTCATTTGTTTTCTTATTTTCCAAGTGATCCTTCTCCTTGCTCTTTTACCTTAAATTCCAACAGCAGAATATTGTTTTCGCAAGAAAACAGCC
>RZYZ01000008.1 GCA_009930125.1 Clostridia bacterium
AGACAAGACCATCCACGAAGAAGCCCTTTCCGTTTTCTCTCCGCTCATGGATATGGAAGAGAAAATGCTGCTTCTGGAAGAGGAAATGAAGAAGCCTTACGATGAAAACCATCATGCAGAGCATGAAGCCGCCATCACAGACTACGTGAGACTCCAGGAGAGATATGATCTTCATGGAGGACATACCTATCGCGGTGAAGTCCATAAGGTGCTGAGAGGCCTCGGCTTTGAGGAAGAAGAATTCAATAAGAAAGTGGAGATTCTTTCCGGCGGCCAGAAAACAAGAGTGGCCCTGGCCAAGCTTCTTCTGTCGAGCCCGGATATCATCCTTCTGGATGAACCCACAAACCACCTGGACCTTTCGGCCATCGAATGGCTGGAGGAATATCTGAAGGCCTATAAGGGAACCCTTCTCATCATTTCCCATGACCGTTACTTCCTGGATTCCATCACAGACCATACCTTCGAGATGATAAACGGTGAAATCTACACCTACAATGCGCCCTACTCCAGATTTCTGGAGCTGAAGGAAAAGGATTATGAAATCAAGCTGAAGGCCTACAGGCATCAGCAGGAGGAAATCAAGCGTCAGGAGAAGATCATCGAGAAGTATCGCTCCTTCAACAGAGAGAAAAGCATCAAAGCGGCGGAATCCCGCCAGAAGATGCTGGATAAGATCGAAAGACTGGATGCGCCGCCAAAGGCCCACAGTCCCTATAAGATTGCCTTCGACAATGAAGTGGAAAGCGGAACCGATGTCCTCATTGTGGAAAACCTGGAGAAAGCCTTTGATGAGACAAAGCTCTTCTCGGGTCTCTCCTTCCATATCCGTAAAGGAGAGCGGATCGCCCTCATCGGAGAAAACGGTCGGGGGAAGACCACCCTTTTCAAGATGATTCTAAACCGCATCAGACCGGACAAAGGAGACATCACCCTGGGCAGAAACGTGACCCTGGGCTACTACGACCAGGAGCAGAGCGACCTCCATATGGAGAAGAACGTTTTTTCCGAGATTCACGATGACTTCCCCTATCTCACAGAAACGGAAACCAGAACCTATCTGGGGAGCTTCCTTTTCAGAGGAGACGATGTGTTCAAGTCCATCGAGAACCTCTCTGGAGGAGAACGCTGCCGGGTGAATCTTCTGAAGCTCATGCTGAAGAAATCCAATTTCCTCATTCTGGACGAGCCCACGAACCATCTGGATATTCCGTCCAGAGAGGCTCTGGAGGATGCGCTCCTGGACTATGACGGTACCATCTTCGTCATTTCCCATGACCGTTACTTCCTCAATAAAGTGGTGAAGAACATCTTTGAGCTGAAAGAAGACGGCATCGAAAAGTATCTGGGAAACTACACCTACTACATCGAAAAGAAAAACAATCCCAACCGCTTCCAGGGCCTGGAAGAAGCACCTGAAAGAAACAAGACCCGGGCGCAGGAGGAGAAGAAGAAGAAAAAAGGCAGAGAAAAGGATGAGCGTGCCAGAAAGAAGTACTTCAAGGATCTGGAGGAACGCATCGGAAAACTGGAAGAGGAGAAAACGGATCTGACCACCTCCCTCACCACGGAAGAAGTCTTTTCCGACATCAGAAAGTCCATGGAGATTTCCGAGAGAATCGCAGAACTCGAGAAGACGCTGGAAGCCCTCTATGAGGAATGGGAAATGCTGCTTCTTGAAAGTGAAGAGTCCTGATCGCTTTTCATAAACCCAAAAGACCCAACACAGATCGTCTGTAAGGCGCCCCCGAAAGGAGGCGTCTTTTCTTATCGGCAGCATACATAAAGAAATATTCCGTTTTTTCTTGACATCTGCTTCACAAGTATGTATTATTGTATTAATCACTTAATACAATAATACAGAAAGGAGGACTTTCCGTGCCATGGAATTTTGACAACAGCATTCCCATCTATCTTCAGATCATCCAGGAGATGAAAAGAAGAATCATCCGAAAAGAACTCACCCCAGGAGAAAGGCTGGCCTCGGTAAGAGACCTGGCCAAGGAAGCAGGCGTCAATCCCAACACCATGCAGAAGGCGCTGTCTGAGCTGGAGGTGGAAAGGCTTCTGGAAACGGAGCGCACCACCGGCAGGTTCGTCACCAGCGACCAGAAGCTCATCGCATCTCTTCGGGAAGCCTATCTCAAAGAGAGACTGCAGCCATTTCTTGAGGAGCTCCAGTCTTTAGGACTCTCCGAAGAGGAACTCATGACGCTCATCCGATCACAGTACAAGGAGGCAGAAAAATGACCCAGTCCATCATAGAATTTCAGAATCTCTCTAAGACCTTCGGTAAAACCAAGGCCGTGGACAATCTATCCCTGTCCATCGCACCCGGAAAGATCATCGGACTTCTCGGCCCCAACGGCAGCGGAAAGTCCACCCTCTTCAAGCTCATCAACGGTCTTCTGGAACCCACCAAGGGACAGGTCCTCATTGAAGGGCAGGCTCCTTCCATGGAGTCCAAGAAGATCATATCCTATCTGCCGGAAAGAACCTATCTCAACGACTGGATGAAGATCCGAGACATCCTTACTTTCTTCCATGATTTCTACGAGGACTTTGATCTGGTGAAAGCACAAGAAATGCTGAGGGTCCTTGGCCTGGATGAGCGTCATCCGCTGAAGACCTTATCCAAGGGAAACAAGGAGAAGGTGCAGCTGATTCTGGTCATGTCCAGAAAAGCCAAGATCTATCTACTGGATGAACCCATCGGCGGTGTGGACCCGGCAGCCAGAGACTTCATTCTGGAGACCATCTTAAGCAACTATCAGGAAGATGCCACCATGATCATCTCCACGCACCTGATCAGCGACATCGAAAAGGTCTTTGATGAAGTGATTCTGCTGCAAAACGGCAGTGTATACGATTATGACAGCGTGGATTCCATCCGGGAGAAAACCGGAAAATCCGTAGACGAACTGTTCAGGGAGGTGTTTAAATGCTAGGCAAACTGATGAAGTACGAGCTGCGTGCCACAGCCCGCTATTTTCTTCCCATATATGGCGCAATCATTGTATTTTCCATGCTCATCGGCATCCGAGGAGTGAATGATACCTACAGGAATGCACTCAGTGTCATTCTACCCATGGCCCTTGGGCTCAGCTTCATGGGACTGGGCGTCATGACGCTGATCATGGTGGTGAAAAGATTCGACAGCAATCTGCTCGGAGACGAAGGCTATCTCATGTTCACCCTTCCGGTGAAAGCAAATAGCATCATCATCTCCAAGCTCCTCACCTCCATGGTATGGATTCTTTCAAGCGCTCTGGTGTTTTTCCTTTCCATGGGAATCATCACCTGGAGAGAGTTTAACCTGAAAGAAATCCTGGAAGAGCTTTCAAGTCTTCAGCTTGATCCTTACTTCTTTGTTGTTTTCATCCTTGTGATCCTCATGAGCATCATCCAGTTCCTGCTTCAGGTCTATGCCTCCCTAGGCATTGCTCAGGCCTACAGCATCAGCAAGAACCGCATCCTGGGTGGAACACTCATCTTTATCCTGTTCTCCATCGTGATCAATATGGTGGAAACCTTTGCCGCAGCTGGATTCACTTTCCTCTTCGCAGACAGTCCGTGGTTTCATGACCTGGTCCGTATGGCAGAATCAAGTGACTTTGTCACGGTATTCTCTACCATACAGCTGTTCTTCACCATTCTTCTGGGGTACCTCATCCTGAAGAATATTCTTTTCTACTTCCTGACGAAGTATCATCTGCAGAAGAAGCTGAATCTGGAATAAGACAAGAAAAAATCCTGCACTCCCTCATGGAGCTGCAGGATTTTTCTTGTCATCCATATTTCATTTTCCGATCTGCCTGTCTTTCCCAGTGAGCATTCTGCATCATCTGTCTTCTTATTTTCCATGCTTTCGCATCAGAGCGTCTTCTGTGAGAATGGTTTCCCTTTCCTCTGCATGATCCGACACGGATCTCACCAGAAGGATGCCCGTAAGGATGCCCAGAATACTGCGGATGCCTTCCAGATTCAGAAGGGAGAAGAAGGAAGTGCCTCCCTCAGTGGATAGGCCCAGACGCACAGGCAAGAGAAGGAGAATCAGAAGCACAATGGCGAAAGCCACAAGAATCGGCTGAAATACCACACCTTTTCTGAAAACAGCCATCACTTTTCTGAATTCAATGAGCATCCCGAAAAGAATCAGGAGAAAAAGCTCAGCGGTTCTCAGCAGATAGAATCTCTGAACTTCACTGTAGAGAATGCTCTCCTTCATCGGTGCGCTGAGAAGCGACAGCAGATAGAGAATAACTAGTCCTGTCAGTACAACCGGCAGCAGCATCTGAATCCTGTTTTTCTTCATAACGTCTCCTTTCCAGCAGAAGTGGTATAGATCAATCTATTTACAAATAGTATGTTTTAAACTATTTTACTATATACTTCATCCATCTGCAAATGGAAAATCCCGGAAAAGATCGACCAAATTTGACCTGGGTCAAATCTTTCTTCCTTTCAGAGGTGTAATCTTAGGTCATAGCATAAAACACTTTTGATCACACAGGAGGAAAACATAAATGAGAGAAATTGCAGATAAAGTATACTGGGCCGGTAAAGTGGATGACAGAAAGGTTCCCTTCCACAGACTGATTCTGGAAAAAGGAACCAGCTACAACGCCTACCTCATCAGGGATGAGAAGACCGCCCTCATCGATACCGTGGACATGCTCTACGGAAAAGAGTTCGTGGACAGCTTAGGCCGCGAGATGGATCTTCTGGCTCTGGACTACATCATCGTGAACCATACAGAGCCTGACCACTCCGGTGCACTGGGTGCACTGGCAAGAAAGGCGAAGAACGCGAGGATCGTCTGCACTGCCTACGCCGTCTATGAGCTCATGGAGATGTACAAGATCGACAAGGAAAGATTCCTGGTGGTACAGACAGGTGATGAAATCAGCCTCGGTGAAAAGACCCTGGTCTTCCATGAAACACCCTTCCTGCATACGGAGGAAACCATGGTGACCTATCTCAAGGAAGAGAAGATCCTCTTCCCCTGCGACATCTTCTCCACCCACGTGGCGGACAACGATGCCCTCAGCGTATCCGAGCTGGAAGACGCCGATTCCATCCTGGAAGATTTCAAAGTCTACTACAAGCTCATCATGGATCCGCACAGAAGATATGTGCTGCCCATGATTGATGTGGTAAAGAATCTGGACATCGAAATGATTGCTCCTTCCCATGGCTACATACTGGATCAGAATGTGGAGAAGTACATCGGCATCTATGAGGAGAACGCACTGGAGTCCAAGGAGAACGTGAAGGCACTGATTCTCTTCAACACCATGAGCGGAAACACCAAGAAGATGGCGAGAATGCTGGAAAACGAGCTTCTGGAACATGGCTTCGAGGTGGAGAGCATCAACACGGAGAAGGCGGAACTAGAAGAAGTACTGACGAAGATCCAGTATGCCGACGGTGTACTCTTCGGTACTTCCACCAAGTATGCCGATATCCCAGGCAATCTGGAAGCGATCTTAAAGGAACTCAAGGAACTGGAAGTGGAAGGAAAACCCGCAGCTGCCTTCGGCTCCTACGGCTGGTCCGGAGAAGCGGTGGAAGTGGTTCAGGATTACCTCACCGGTGCAGGCATGAAGGCACTAAGATCCTCCGACGTCATCAAATCCACTGGAATGTCCAATATCGAATTCCCGCTGAGAATCAGGTTCAATCCTGAAAACAGCACAAAGGAAATCAAACTCGCAGCCTCTGTATTTGCAGACGCCATCAGATTTTAGGAGGAATACCAATGAACCTGCTTGAACACAGCATCAATACCCTGGTGAAGGAAGACATTCGCATGGCAAGCTTCTTTCAAAGCGAAAAGATCGATTTCTGCTGCAACGGTCACAGAAATCTGGGCGAAGTACTCAAGGAAAAAGGAGTCGATGAAAAGCGATTTATGAATGATTTGAAAGAATACAAGGAGTCTCTGGACGGAAACGGTGAGAAGGTGAACTTCTACAACCAGATGGACAATGAAGAGCTCATAGGATACATCCGCTCCACCCATCACACCTACACAAGAAGTGTGCTGAAGGAGCTGGACCAGTATGTGGCTGCCATCGTAAAGGCTCACTACAGACACGACAAACCGCTCCTTCTGGCCATCAACAGCCTTTATGGAAAGCTGCGCGTGGAGCTCCATGAGCACCTCATCAAAGAAGAAGTGGATCTCTTCCCGCTGATCATGGACGGACGTTTTGATGAAGCGAAAAAAGAGATTGAGGTCACGGAAGATGAACATGATGCTGCCGGGAATCTCCTGGCTGAGCTCAGGAAGATCACCAATGACTATACCCTGCCATCCTGGGCATGCACCACATTCAGTGCCACCTATCATAATCTCCAGGCACTGGAGAGTGACCTCTTCAGGCACATCTTCCTGGAAAATTCCATACTGTTCGAAAGATTCTAGTCGTCTCTACCAGGGCAGCTGTAAATACAAAATTTAACACCCCTCTGAAAAGGCAAATCACTTCACCCCTGTGCTTTGCCTTTTCCATTTAGTAAAGAGATTATGGTATAATCAGAAGTCCAAACAGCAGTATTTCTGGAGGCCATTATGAAAAGAACATGCAGCATCTGCAATAATGAAACCTGGAGCTTCCATCATGAAATTTTTCATGTGGATTACTTTGTATGTGATCATTGCGCATTCATCTTCAAGGATCCCGAAGCACTCCTGTCGGAGGAAGATGAACTGAAGATCTATGAAAGTCATGAAAACTCCATTGAAGACCCCACCTATGTGGCCTATTTCAAAAGGTTTCTCGAGGAGGCTGTATTCCCTTTCTCCCACTCAGGGAAAAAAGGGCTGGACTTCGGCAGTGGTCCTTCGCCAGTCCTTGCCATGATCCTTGAAAGAGACTACGGCTTTGACATGGATACCTATGATCTGTTCTACGCACCTGAAAAAATCTATGAGGGCAGGACCTATGATCTGATCACTTGTACGGAAGTCATCGAACATCTGGAAGATCCTCTGGTACAATTTCAGATTATGAAAGAAGCCTTGAACGAGAACGGCATTCTGGCCATCATGACCCAGTTTCATGAAAATGATGTGGAGCACTTCCGGTCCTGGCACTACATGCGTGACCGCTCCCATATTGCTTTCTACAGAAGAGAGACCTTGGAGAAGATAGCTGAGATCATCGGACTTGAAATAATCTACTGCAATGATAGAAATTATGCAACATTCAGAAGGAAATAGATAACCCCATGATAAAACCGAGAAGAAGTTCAGATGCCGCTGAATTTCTCCTCGGTTTTATCATTATTTTTCCAGAGATACCCTTCTCCCGTTTAGGATTTCAGACAGTTTTGAAAGAATCTCTTCCCGAGTAATTTCCTCATCCAGATGATACAGCATGCGAATCACAAGGTCCCCCTTCACAACCACCATCTGCCACTCACTTACCAGGTACACTTCATCCAGTCCTGGCACAGTGATCTTCTCCTGTTCATACATGTACAGATTAAAATAACCGCTTTCGCTGAAGGCTTCCGCCAGATTTTTTCGAAGCTTCGCATTTCTCACCTTATACACATCCTGATAGAAGAAAGAGCTGTTGTGAAAGGTATTACTGTACTCCTCAGTCTTCACGACTTCTCCCCAGATGGTCTTTCTGCGCTTATAGGAATCTTCCAGATTGTTCTGCTGCTTACCATCTACTGCCTTCTCAATGCCGAAGTCCTCTAAAGTCATATAGGGTCCGTCCATAGCACTGGGGTCCTTCTCTTTCTGTATGCTTGCAACCTCCAGGAGTCCCGTAAGAAGGATTGCGGATACAGAGACAGCCATAATACGCTTAAACCAAGGCTTCAGTTTCTTTGCGAAAGGTCTGATTTCGCGAAAAGGGATCCCTTTTCTGAGCTTTGAAATATAGTACTGGCTGCTGTAGATTCCTAGGATGAGTTCACCTATTCCAATGAAGAGAATGAGTGAAACCGCTAAGAAAAGCGAAGGAGTATCTATAAGCATAATATACAAATTATTACGGATCATCTGTGTAAACCCTGACACGCTCTTTGCCTGGAAACTGGCAAAATTTATAAAAAATATAAACAGCCAAAGAATCAGTGTTGTGAAAATAGCCTTTATATCGCTTTTTCTCAGAATCTTTACTGTTTCAATCTGCTCTAGAGGTTCATAATAAAGCTCCGGTACATCCGCTTCCTTATCCGCAGAAAAAACATGGATGTACTTGTTCCCGCAGACATAGTTCCATCCAGCATCCTCATAAACAGCCACCTGAACCTCGGAGATTTTTCTATTCTCTTCTTTCTTGTAATCCACCACTTCCACACGATAAAGAAGCTCCTTTGGCTCATCCACAAGGAATCTGCTGAGATAATCACCTCTCTTTTCCAGAAACAGCCCTTTTCGTGCTTTTTCCTCATAGAATTCTTCAATTTCAGATAGGGAAAATGAGCTGGGATGAAAATAGTATTTCTTCTTCATGTGACATCCTCCAATATTTTACCGTCGATCACCTGATTCTTCAGGCGCTGATATTCTTCTTTCAGCGCTTCAATCCCCATTGCAGTGATATGATAGGTTTTTTTCCTGCCTTCTTCATCCACCAGTTCGATGAGCCCTTCTTTGTTCATTCGCGTAAGGACGCCGTAAAGCGTACCCGGTCCAATGAGCAGTCTCCCTCGGGAAAGCTCCTTGATGCTTTGCATCATGCCATAGCCATGACTGGGATCAATAAGGGACAGCAGAATGTAGAAAGTAGCTTCAGTCATTGGTGTAGTGCTCATAGAAAACCTCTTTTCACGCATCTATTATGCGTATCGATATATCGTCTAACATAATAGTAAAATACACCGTAGTTTCTGTCAACCATAAAAGAAAAAAACTGCTTCTCTATAAGAAAAGAACCGGATTTTTCCGGTTCTCTTCTTTGCCATCAGGCATCTATTCTTTTAGGGGAAACTGTTTAAATGGCTTATGGCCTTTCCACAAGGGTTAGTTTCAGATCCAGGTATTCTCCTTCACGGTAGACCTTCACTGTGACCACATCGCCTTTATTCTTCGTATTCTTGATTCTGTTGATGTCCTGAACAGAGGCCACTTTCTGACCATCGAATTCTGTGATGACATCGCCCACCATCATGGATGCAAGGTAAGCTGGGGTGTTATCCTGTACTTCCACAACCAGAACGCCCGTTGGCAGATCGTTCTGCTCCGCAGTGGCTTCATTGATTTCTCTGCCAGCAATACCTACAAGGAGCTGTGCTCTGGAAAGAGCATCGAGATCATTGGTCAACGTATTGATCGGAATGGCAAAGCCTATGCCTTCCACTTCCTGGCTGTTGATTTTTGCAGAGTTGATGCCGATGACTTCTCCTCTTGCATTGATCAGCGGTCCACCGGAGTTTCCTCCATTGATGGCAGCATCTGTCTGGAAATAGTTGTATTCGCTGTTTCCGATGGCGACTGTTCTTTCTGTTGCGGAGATGATTCCTGATGTGACGGATCCCGCAAATTCCTTGGACAGAGGATTTCCTATGGCGATGACGGATTCACCCACCACTACGCTATCGGAATCGCCAAGGGTAACGGTGCCTGGCACCTTTACATTCTCATCCATCTGAATCACGGCGAGATCATTGCTGGCATCGTAATTGACGACCTTTGCGGATACCTCTTCACCGGTGTACAAGATCACCACGATCTCTTCTGCTCCATCCACTACATGGTAGTTTGTGGCGATGAGTCCATCTTCACTGAGAATGAATCCGGTTCCGATGCTTTCGCTGTATCCTCCCTGAGGATTAAACCAGTTCACTCCTCCTGGCACCTTCACGGATACGGTGACCACTGCAGGCTGGACCATGCTGACGATCTCTGGCACACTGAGTCCATCTTCTCTCAGCTGCGGCGTTGAAATCTGGACCGGTTTTGCCCCATCGGCACTTTCCTGAATGATTTCACCCAGTTTCGAATTTTCGAAGAAGCTGGTTCCCGGCAACACATTATAGGCACTGTAGATACCCAGTGAAGTGCCCAGAAGCGTGAAAATCAGTGCCACTGCAATCATGGACAGCCCTGAAAATCTTTTTTTCCTCTTCCCTGCACCGGCTCCATTTTGTCCGCCTTCATAGTGAGAGGCTCCTCTGTAGACATAGGCATCCTCATTTCTGGGATCCCGCATGTCTTTGGTCGGCTCACTCACCTCTCTGGAATATTCTGGTACATTTCTGTAGTCCTGTGTATCTTCCTTCTCATAATTCATGTTCTCATTCTGGTTTTTATTTTCTTCTCTATCCGGATCTTGTCCGTATGGATCTTTATAACTCATGATGATTTCCTCCTTTGTCTTTCTTGATGGTATTATCATACAATTTCAATGTTACAGAAAAGTGTCATGAAGAATAATTTTATACAAATTATTTTTTAGGACCCGACTTAGCCTTCCTCAGACCCCTCCGGTGTCATTGTGCTCATTGTATCGCTGAAAGAATAAAAACAGCTGAAAAAAATCACGAAGTGCCGTCCTTTTCTCCCGGAAATTGCCTTTCCGTAAAATGTAAAGGATGCCTTTTTTGATACACTGAAAATACACTTTTTGCTATTGAATTAACAAAGTTATGGTGATATACTTTCATGGTCAAAACATTAAGGGAGGAAACATACAAATGAAGAAAATGCAGAAATTATTCGCACTGGCCCTCATTTCCGTCATGGTGCTGGGCGCTTTCGGATGTGGAGCCAAAGAAGAAACCCCAGAGAGCCCTTCAGCAGAAGGAATCTTCACACCTGGAACCTACACAGCGGAAGAGACCGGTCATAACGGTCCCGTGAAAGTAACGGTCACCGTAACGGAAAATGAGATTGAAAAAATAGAAGTGGACGCAGCGGAAGAAACCCCTGCCATTGCAGAGCCTGCCATCGATGGCATCATTGATGACATTCTGGCCAGTCAGGGACTGGGTGTGGATGCCGTCACCGGCGCCACCGTGTCCTCCAATGCCGTCATTGCTGCAGTAACCGCCGCCCTGAAAGAAGCCGGTGCTGATATCGAAGCTTTGAAGCAGATCAAGGTGGAGAAAGAGAAGACCGAAGTCTCCGATAAAGAAGCGGACATCGTCATCATCGGTGCAGGTGGTGCAGGCATGAGCGCAGCAGTGGAAGCTGCCAGCGCCGGCAAATCCGTCATCATCGTGGAGAAGATGCCCATCGTCGGTGGAAACACCAACAGAGCTACAGGTGGAATCAATGCTTCAGAAACCAGTATTCAGGAAACAGAAGGAATTGAAGATACCACAGACACCTATTATGACGATACCTTCAAGGGCGGAAAAGAAGAGAACGACCCTGAACTGCTTCGCGTCATGGTGGAAAACTCCGCCAGTGCTGTAGACTGGCTCAATGAACTGGGTGCGGGCTTAACAAGAGTATCCCTGTCCGGTGGCGCCACGAATCCTAGAATCCATACTCCAGCAGACGGTTCCGCTGTAGGACCTGTCGTAGTCGAAGTGCTTCAGAACAGACTGAAGGAACTGGATGTGGAGATTCTCATGGAAACCACAGTAACAAAGATCCTGGAAGAAGAGGGTCAGGCTACAGGCGTTGAAGCTGTAACCATCGACGGAAGCACCTTTCTCATCAAGGCTGATGCTGTCATCATCGCTGCAGGTGGATTCGGAGCCAACAGCGATATGGTGGAAAGCTTCAGACCTGACCTGGTCGGTTTCTCCACCACCAACCATGCCGGTGCAACAGGAGACGGTATCGAGCTTGGTCAGTCTGTAAACGCCGCGCTGGATGACATCGAGCATATTCAGATTCATCCCACCACAGATCCTGAATCCGGCTATATGTTTACAGAAGGTCTTCGTGGAGATGGCGCTATTCTGATCAATGCAGAAGGAAAGAGATTCACTGATGAGCTCCTCACAAGAGATGTGGTTTCAGCGAATATTCTGAAGCAGACAGATGGCATCGCCTATCTTGTCACCAATGAAGTGATGAAAGAAGAGAATGCCGCGCTGGCCGGTTACATCAAGAAAGGCTATGCAGTGGAATGTGAGACACTAAAGGATGTGGCGGAAGCCATCGGCGCTGAAGAAGCTGCGGTCACTGAAACCATGTCCAAGTATCTGGAAGCCGTGACAAGCGGAACCGATGAAGAATTCGGAAGAACCCATCTGACTCAGACACTGGAAGAAGGACCTTACTACATCCTGAAAGTGACCCCAGGCATCCACCACACCATGGGTGGACTGAAGATCGACACAGAAACCCATGTGATCAATGTGGATGGAGAAATCATCAAGGGTCTCTATGCTGCAGGTGAAGTCACAGGAGGCGTTCACGGTGCCAACCGTATCGGTGGAAACGCCATGACAGACATCATTGTATTCGGAAGAATCGCAGGACAGACTGCTGTGAACGAACTCAATAAATAATGAAAGTCTCATAAAGAAACAAGACACGCTGATCATTTCAGCGTGTCTTGTTCTTTATGCTGGAAGAAATCTCCTCTTCCTACTTCTTTCTGTAACTCAGTCTGGTGATCTTATCGATGAGTCCATTGAGACTGGATACGATATCCTGTGGCCGCTCCAGCATCACATCGTAAACAGAATCCTGTACGATGAGCGTTTCCACGTCACTGCTGTAGTCCATGTAGATCTCCTGATTGAACCGATCCCTGTTCCGATTGCTCGTGATGAGATGGAGGGGATTTTCTCCCATCAGGTTCTTCTTCACCGGAAGCTCTTCTGCTGATTCCATGTAGCCAAGCTCCGCTTTCATGATGCTCATCATGCTCTTTGTGAGCCTGAGGTTCGCATGGAACTTCTTCTCCTCTTTACTGCCTGGATTGATTTCGTCGAAGAAATCCAGAATCCCTGTATTCTGCATGAGTCTTGGCAGTCCCACGAGGCCCAGGATTTCCTTGGAGAAGAAAGAAGCGGTTCTGATGTCCTTGTACCTGGCGATTTCCTCACTGCCGGCCATCTCACCCACAGGATTGATGAAAAGTGCACCCAGGACTTCATCCGGATAGAGATTGAGATATTCCTGCATGACCAGAGAACCATACTCTTCTCCTACAAGAATGAATTCCATTTTCCATCCGAATCGACGAAACATGAAATGGAGATCTTCGGCAATTTCCCGCGGAGTCTTATATTCCCCTTCCGTTCCACCATAGCCGGGCCTGTCATAGAAAAAGAGTCTGGCATTGCCGTCAAATTTCTCCATGAGCTTGTTTTTATGGAGAAGGGATTCTCCGGAAGGACCATCCACGATGACGATGTAATCGCCACTGCCGTGAATCTCATAGTTGTAGTTCACCTGATTCACCATAATCTGGTTCCCGCTGACCTGATCCAGGTACAGCTTCGCCTGGTACTCCTCGTAGAGATACCCAGTGAGAAGCAGCGCCGCAAGGAGCAGCACTATGAATCTGATGATGTTCTTTTTATTGATCATTTTTCTGAATTTATGCCGTTCAAGGCTGTTGGATTCTACTATAAAGCTCATGACTTATCTACCACCTAATGAAAGACCGGGTTTCGCATTGAGATCATTTCCTGACACGTGACCCTTAATGAACTGGAAGTACGCAGCGCTTCCGATCATGGCCGCATTGTCGGTGCAGAGAATGGCATCCGGAAAGAGGATGCGTACATTCTCCTCTTCTCCTTTCTGAAGAAGCGCCTTTCGCAGGCTGGAATTGGAGGCCACACCCCCTGCCACAGCAATCTTATCGAGATTTCTGCTTTTTATGGTCTTCATGGCGTTCTCCACCAGCACGGAAACCACTGCATGCTGAAAAGATGCAGATACATCGGGCACATTGATTTCATTGCCTCTCTGCTTCTCGGAATTAAGATAGTTCAGCACAGCGGATTTCAGTCCCGAAAAGGAGAAATCCAGTGTATCTTCATGGAAATTCGCTTTGGGGAATTTTATGGCAAGAGGATTTCCCTCCTTGGCGATCTGATCAATCTTGGGTCCTCCGGGATAACCCAGCCCCATGGCTCTGGCCACCTTGTCAAAGGCTTCTCCCGCCGCATCATCTCTGGTTTCTCCCATGACTTCGAAATCATCGTAGTCCTTCACATGGACCACGAAGGTATGTCCACCGGAAACCACCAGTGAAACAAAGGGGGGCTTCAGCTCCTTATACTGGATGTAGTTGGCCGCGATGTGCCCTTCTATATGGTTCACACCGATGAGGGGAACCCCCAGAGAGAAGGCGAAGCCTTTGGCAAACTGAAGCCCCACCAGCAGTGCACCCACAAGGCCTGGTCCATAGGTCACCGCCACGGCATCAATGTCTTCTCTTTCAATATTCGCTTCCTTCAAGGCCAGCTTCACAACCCCTGTGATATTCTCCACATGTTTTCTGGATGCCACCTCCGGTACCACTCCTCCGAATTTCTGATGAATCTCGATCTGGGAAGATATGATATTGGAAAGCACCTCTCTGCCGTTTTTTACAATGCTGCAGGCAGTTTCATCGCAGCTTGATTCGATTGCCAGAATATATACATCTTTCATTTCGCAACACTAAGAATCCATTAAAAAAGATTCCTTTTCTCCTTTTCTTCATTGATCTGTCGTGGAAGAGAGAAATTCTACCGGGTTTTCTGAAGATCCTTTACTGAAGGAGTCGTTGTCAAAAACCGCATGAATTTCAATTCATTTCCATAACTAATATATTATACCCTTAACTGAATTTATACGCAAAAAATCTTAAAATAACATAAACATTTCCCTGAACGGATTTTCCGTTCCGTGCTATAATGAAATCAGAATGAATGTTCACGAAAGACAGCAGGCGAGACGCAGAGAGAAAGGAGAACCTTTAACTATGGCAGATTATGCAAAAGTGGTGGTGCCTGGTACCCCCATCAGTAAATCGAACTTTAAAATGGTCAGCAAGGATGGCCGCTTTTTCATGCCCAATGATACGGGCAGCTACAGCGACAGATATTCCATCTATGAAACCTCCATTGCCCTTCTGGCAAGGTCTCAGAATCCGGGCATCGTCTTCACGGAATCCCTCATTGCTGTGCTGAAGGTTTTCTATAAAAGCGAAAAAAGACATCCCGACACCAACAACATCACCAAAAGCATCTTCGACGGGATCGAGAAATCCGGTCTCATCATAAACGATGCACAGGTCACAAGGCTCGTCATCGAAGAGTATTATGACAAGGAAAACCCCAGATTCGAACTGGAGCTTTTCAAGGAAAGCATCTTCAATATGGAATTCACCGTGATCCGAAGAGAAGAGCCCATCCCTTCCAGGAGCTATGAGCCTCCATCCAACACCAAAGGAAAGATGAAAACCAGGAAATCCGATCCTTCTTTCCAGGAAAAAGATGCCCCGGAAAAGAACCAAAGGGCATCCAGAAAGTGTTCTGTCTGTGACAAGACCCTGACCAAGGGAAACTACATCAGCGGAAATGGCGGAAGCACCCTCATCTGCAAGAACTGCTTCGCAAAGCTTCTCTGATTCCCCTTCCTAGAAGCCTCCTCTGGAGGTTTTTTATTTTTCTCTGTACTTCTGGAAAATCAGGTGATATTCCACCTGTAAAAAAGACTTAAAAACTTCTGAAACACAGCCCTTTTCACATTCATACCCCTAGAACTGTGATATAATGATTAAGATTTTGTAACGAAAAAAATGTTGTAAAGAGAGTTGATTCATTTGAGAAAACGTCGCAGTTTTGCATGGCTGACCCTGCTTGTCCTGCCCTTTCTGATGCTTGTTGCAGGAAACTTCCTCTCCGGAGCGGAGAAGGAAGTCGCAAAGGCCCATGTGGATGCCACCCCCATAGATCTTGAAGTTCCTGAAGGGGACCCCTATGAGGCCTACAGTGACTTTATCGTAGAAATCCAAGAGAGCTTCTATACGCCATCCATGAAGGAGAAAACCCTCAGCAGAGGCGTTCATGCTCCTTATGAGGGGGAATCTCTTCTCCTTCAGCTGCAGCAGAAGGAAAGCGCCATTCTCGTTCAGCAGAAATGGGATGTTTCTTTCGCAAGTCTTGAGCTCATGGCGCCTCTGCTTGATTTTGAATTCACCTGGATTGTGCCTCAGAAGGAAGTGCTCCTGGTGAAGACCACGGATAAAGGTCGAATCCACACGTCCATTTCAGTGAATTCCAGAAAGGCGCTTGTAGAGTTCCAGGATGAGAGACTCTATCAGTCTGAAATCCAGCTTCTTGGAGAAACCTACCTGAATGAACATCAGCAGCTCATGATGCCCATGGAAGACCTTTTGGGTATGAACGGATATGACATCGCATTTTCCGGAGGAGATCTTGTGGAAATCTCCAGCCCGAAAAACGGAGATCCGAAGATGCATATCCTCAGCTATCTGGATGTGAACAATGAAAAGGCAGAAGAGGGCTACTATAAAGAACTGGAAAAGAGCCAGACCGATCAGGAAGTGCGTCTCATCCTGCTGGGTGACATGGGTCTTGGCACCAGTTACGGCAGAAAGAATCCCTTTGACGAGAAATGGGTGGAATATGGCGGTGGTCATTTCCTCTCCCATCTGAAGAAAGACTTTGATGCAGCAGACCTGGTCATCACGAACCTGGAAAATGTGTTTACAGAAAGAAGAGCTACGCAGCCGGATAAGATCTATACCTACAAGGCGCATCGTATCGACTATCTGGATGTGCTCACAGAAGGCGGCATCACCCACGTCAATGTGGTGAACAACCACATGGTGGATTACCTGCAGGAAGGCTTTGATGACACCCTGTCCTATCTCGATGAATATGCAGTCGAGTATTTCGGCACCAACCTCACCAAAACGGACAACATCGAACTGGGAAACATCGAAGTGGAATCCCATTCCGTCTTCGAAAAAGACGGATTCCGGGTGGGCATGCTGGGGTATCTGGGTTTCAACACCAGTTTTGTCTCAGATGAAAAAATACTGGAAGACATCAGGATGATGAAAGAAGTGGAAAAGGTGGACTATATCATTGCTGCCATGCACTGGGGTGGTCAGAATACCCATGAAGTGGGCTGGCGACAGAAAGAGATGGGAAGAATGCTCATCGACAGTGGAGTGGACCTGGTCTATGGGAACCATCCTCATGTTCTGCAGGAACTGGAAATCTATAACGGAAAGCCCATCTACTACAGTCTAGGCAATTTCCTCTTCATCGACTACAAATCCGCCAAGGATCCCGATGGGGCCATGGTTACGGTAGACCTGAAAAAGGACGGGTTCGGAGAAATCAGTGCTTCTCTCAGCCACACACCGATTCTCTGGTCCGGAGATCCTGTGAAGAACACCTACATGCCTCTACGAACAGAGGATCCTTTTCTTATCAGGAGAACACTGGATAAGCTGAATGTAGCGACCACGGAACCCATCCATCTGAATTAGCAATTATAATCCTCCATACAGAAAGTCTGAAAATCAGACGCAATAATAATGAACCCGGCGGAAAATCTCAAAGGATTTCCCGCCGGGTTTTTTTATTCTATACCATTTTTCATCTCAAGATTCATCAGCTGAACGTGCAGCGCTTTGCGAAGCTCTGCAGTGTCTCCTATTTCTCACCCTGAAGCTGCAGCTTTCTGAGATAGGCTGCAGAAGCTTTTCCTGCACTTTGCCCTTTTTCTATGACCACATTCAGGTCATAGGAGACTTCATCGGCGTTTCCTGCCACAAACATGCCCATTTCATCCATGCCTCTTCTGAACCGCTTGAAGAGTCTTTTGGAAGGGTCCAGCCCCACGGAGAGAAGCAGACTGTCACAGGGCAGAAACTCCTCTTCCTGGTCACTGCTTTTGATCCGGACGCCCTCGATTCTTCCGTTCTCCTTGATCTGGGTGATCTTTGTACTGTAGAGCATTCTGATCTGTGGAAACTCCATCAGGTCTTCCCGATATCCGTAGTCATCCTTCTGGCCTCTGCTGGGTTCTATGATGGTGACTTCTTCTGCACCTTCTATGACCAGCATCTTAGCCAGATACAGACTGTTGATGTCCTGACTGTAGATGATGACTTTCTTTCCAGGCAGATATCCGGCACTTACGATGAGTTTTCTTGCAGAACCCACAGACATGATCCCTGCAGATTTATTGGAAGAGATGTTCAGTTCTCCTCGAGGCCTTTCTCTGGCACCAGTGGCGAAAATGATGGACCGGGCGCTCACTTCCATGACCCCTTCTGCTCCGGAGACATACTTCACCGTCTTGTCTCTTTTCACTTCCAGCACCAGTGAATTCACCTTGTACCCAATGCCCCGCTCCTTCACCTCTTTCTTGAAGTCTTCTGCCACCTCCACACCGGTGACCCCGTTTTCCATGAATCCATGACCCGCTTCGATGAGTTCGTTGAGAATTCCGCCCAGACTCTCTTCCCGATCCAGAATCAGAATATTCTCCACTCCCTCTTCCTTCGCTTTCAGTGCAGCGGAAATTCCGCTGGCACCACCGCCGATTACTATTAAATCATATTCAGTCATGATCTTCACCTCAAATTTCATCTTTTGTTATATATAATCTTACCCTGTTTTATGGTTGTTGTCACCAGATTCATTCCGAAATGATACGTGAGGAATCTGTAGGACGGTGCATCGATGAGGATAAGATCCGCATCCTTCCCCTCTTCAATGGTTCCGATCCTCTCTGCCCGGTCCAGCGCTGCCGCACTGTTCAGGGTCACCGCCGTGAGCGCTTCCTCGGGACTCATGCCCATATAGAGCGCACCAAGGGAAATCATCAGAGGCACCGAGAAGGAATAGCAGCTCCCTGGGTTATAGTCCGTACCCATGGCAACAGGAAGCCCCATGTCGATCATTTCTCTTGCTCTTGCATAGTCCTCTTTCAGCGAAAATGCTGTAAGAGGAAGAAGCACCGGGATTACTCCGCTTTCCTTCATCTTTCTCAGCCCTTCGTCATTGGCCTTTAAAAGATGGTCCGCACTGGTGAGCGAAAGCTCTGCCGCAAGGGAAGCGCCCCCCAGATCGTTGATCTCATCGGCATGGATCTTCAGTTTCAGACCCGCTTCTCTCATTTTCAGAAGATAGGCTCTGGAATCTTCCACAGTGAAGACGTTCTTCTCCGTGAATATGTCACCAAACTCCGCCAGATTCTCCTCTTTCACCACAGGAAGCACTTCTTCCACGAGATAATCGAGAAACGCCCGGTCTCTTCCTTTGTATTCCAGAGGAATATCATGGGCACCCATGAAGGTGGATACCACTTCAAGAGGACCCGATTCCTGCAGCGCCTTCGCCACTCTCAGCTGTTTCAGCTCCGTTTCCTTATCCAGGCCATACCCGCTCTTTGCTTCCACCGTGGTGATGCCCATCTCCGCCATGGACTGCAGGGTCTTCTTTCCACTTGCAAGCAGCTCCTCAAAGCTCTTTTCACGTGTCTTCTGCACGGTATACTTGATTCCTCCGCCCTTTTCCATGATGGCCATGTAGCTTTCGCCACGCAGTCTCATGCTGAATTCCTCTTCTCGGGTTCCCCCGAAGACCAGATGGGTATGGGGATCCACAAAGCCAGGAAGAAGGGTCTTCCCTTCCCCGTCGATGATCTGTGCATCCACCGCTTCCTTCTCCAGCTCTTCTCCGCCGATTCTAAGAATTTTTCCGTCTCTTACAAGAACCCATGGATGCGTGATTTCCAGAATCTCTCCCATGGATTTTCCGCCCTGAGGTCCTTTTCCTCTATTGGTAGCCAGACTTGCCAGGTTCTTTATCAGTAAATCTTTCATCTATCCTCCTTACTCAGCCAGCTTGTTTTCGAGAATCTGATCCGATGAGAAGTTCTCGATGCCCATATAGTACTCGGCTGAATCGATCAGCGCCTGCTGGGGAACCAGCCCGATGACTTCTGTCCCGACAACAGAGACGCCGTAGCGCTTTGCTTCGAAGCGGACCATCTCAAGGGCTCTGTAGATGGACGTCTTCGTATAGTCTGTCAGATTCATGGAGACCTGAGCGATGTTACGGTCTTTCAGGAAGACCCCCATGCCCTTGACATAGCGAAGCCCGCCGCCGATGTGTCTCACCTTCTTCGCTATGGCGTCTGCAATGGCCACATCCGACGTGTTCAGGTTCACATTGAAGGCCACCAGAGGCATTCTGGCCCCCACAGCCACCACGCCGAAGGATTCATGAGGCATCTTTGGACCGAAGTCGCTCTGCCACATCTCCTCCTGCATCTTTTCCTTCATGCCTTCAAACTGTCCTTTTCGGATCTTGGCCAGATTTTCCCTGTGGGCTGCAGATGCGCTTCGTTCATAGAGAAAAACAGGAATATCCAGTTTTCCGATTTCATCCGCCACTTCCTTTGAAAGGGTCACCGCTTCCTCTATGGTGATGTTTTTGATGGGAATGAAGGGAATCACGTCACAGGCGCCCATTCTGGGATGTTCTCCTTCGTGCTTTCTGAGGTCAATGTGTTCTTTGGCCACTTTCACCGATGTGATGACCGCCTCTTTCACATGCTCCGGTTCTCCCACCAGGGTGACCACGGTCCTGTTGTGGTCCTTGTCACTGGAATAGTCCAGAAGCTTCACGCCGTCTTTTCCTCTGAAGGAGTCCACGATTTTCTCAATGACTTCCTTGTTTCTTCCTTCGCTGAAATTCGGTACACACTCTACAATTCTTTCCATTTATTTTCCCTCCAAAACTTTATCGATGATGCTTTCTTCCGTTATTCTTGGAATGGTGATCTGTCCTTTCCCTTCCTCATTGAACCTTACACTGGTTTCCATGGCATGCTCGTTTCTTGCCCAGGATCTTCTGGCCACGCCACCCATGACATCCCATGGCATGGCCATCTTAAGGATGGTATCCACGCGCTCACTGCCGTCCAGAACCATTCCGAATCCTCCATTGATGGATTTGCCTATGCCGACTCCCCCGCCGTTGTGAAGGGCTACCATGCTCATGCCTCGTGCCGCATTCCCTGCGAAGCACTGCACAGACATATCCGCCATCATATTGGAGCCGTCCTTGATGTTTGCCGTCTCTCTGAAAGGAGAGTCTGTTCCGGATACATCATGATGGTCTCGACCCAGCATGATGGGACCGACCTTTCCTTCCCGAACCAGTCTGTTGAATTCCAGGGCGATCTTCAGTCTTCCTTCCGCATCCTGATAGAGGATTCTTGCCTGGGTGCCCACCACCAGCTGGTTTTTCTCCGCATCACGGATCCAGTTGTAGTTGTCCATATCCTGAGCTCTTCTGTGGCGGTCGATGCAGTCCATGGCGGTTTTATCCGTCATGGCCAGGTCTTCCTTCCTGCCGGACAGGCAGACCCATCTGAAGGGGCCGTATCCGTAATCAAAGAGCTCCGGTCCCATGATGTCTTCCACGTAGGACGGGAAGATGAAACCGTCATGCTCGTTGTATCCGTTCTTGGAAATATCCTTCACCCCTGCATCATAGACCGCTTTCATGAAGGAGTTTCCATAATCGAAGAAATAGGTTCCTCTGTCAGAAAGAATACGGATCAGTTCAAAATGCTTGACCAAGGTTTCATCCACCCGTTTTCGGAAGGTTTCCCGGTCTTCCTCCAGAAGCCTTGTTCTCTCCTCGAAGGTGACCCCCATGGGGCAGTACCCTCCATCATAGGGTGCATGACAGCTGGTCTGATCCGACAGAAGATGAATGGTCTTTTCATGATCCACGGCGTAGGCCAGAAGATCCACGATGTTTCCATGGAAAGCGATGGATAGGGCTTCCTTCTTCTTCATGGCCTCTTCAGCCAGTCTGAAGGCTTCTTCTGGACTGGCTGATACCACCTTTACCCATCCCTGATCGGTTCTTGTGCGGATTCTGCTCTCATCCACTTCCGCCACGATGGACACAGCTCCTGCAATGTCTGCTGCCTTGGGCTGAGCTCCGCTCATTCCGCCTAGGCCTGAGGAGACGAAGAGATATCCCGAAAGATTCTCTTCTCCCGTCAGTCCCAGCTTCATTCTTCCAGCATTGAGAATGGTATTGAAGGTGCCATGGACGATGCCCTGAGGCCCGATATACATGAGTCCGCCTGCGGTCATCTGACCGTAGTTGGCCACGCCCATCTGCATGGCATGATGCCAGCTTTCCTGATTATCAAACATCCCCACCATCATGGCATTGGTGATGATGACTCTTGGTGCCAGTTCATGGCTTCTGAAGATTCCCAAGGGATGACCGGATTCGATGACCAGCGTCTCATCCTTCTTCAGCACTTCCAGATACCTCTTGATCAGCAGATACTGCATCCAGTTCTGACAGACCTGTCCCGTTTCTCCATAGGTGACCAGTTCATAGGGATAAAGAGCCACGTCGAAGTCCAGATTGTTGTCCAGCATCACCTGAATGGCTTTGCCTTCCACGCAGTTTCCCTTGTACTCTTCAATGGGTTTCCCGTAAAGTCTTCCCTCAGGCCGGTACCTGTATCCGTAGATTCTGCCATGGGTTTTCAGCTCTTCATAGAATTCTTTGGCCATGGTCTCATGATGCTCTTCCGGAATATAGCGCAGCGCATTTTTCAGCGCGATCTTCGTGTCTTTCACATTGAGATCGTATCCCCTGTTCGGCGCCCGCCTGATTCCTTCCTTGAACGCCGGATACGCCGGCAGCGGACCTTCCAGCTTTACTATCATGGAGTTGTCGTTTCTTGTATTCATAGAACTATTGCCCCCTTAAAACGTTTTCTTCGCTATCTCCATTTTATATGCAAAAGCTTAAATTTTAAACAGCATAAATCGGAGTTTTTCCAGTAGATTCCTATCTTTTCAAATATTCTGCCTATTGACGACAGATGTGTCAGCAAGACCCGCAATCCGTGATGCTTTTCGTAAAAAGTAACCAAAATTTTTCAGGCATAAAAGAAAGTTCTCATAAATTTTTAACACACCTTTAATTTAAAGAGGGTATTCTTGATACAAAGAGGAGGAGCAAATGATTCTTAAAAATATATACAATCATGGACAAAAGTGATGCAATATACCCATGATCAATGGACTCCTGAGTTCATACCTGTTTCTGCTATGACAGTTCAGCTTTATTGCAATGATGAAAGGAACGAGCTTTTCACATAGGTTCACTCCCGATCAGACTCGGGCTCATCCTGATGTCTATCAGCTACAATAATATATGTTTCATATTCAATTGCCATAAAAGAACGTATGTGCTATAATTCTCTTAAATAAGATCCAGAAAAATAGTGCATAAAGGTGATGATCAGGGTGCTGAAAAGTTACAAGACAGAAATACATCCGACGGAGAAGCAGAAACACAAAATAAACAGAACCATCGGTGTCTGCAGGTTCATCTACAATTTCTACATTGCTGAAAACAAAGAGATC
>RZYZ01000520.1 GCA_009930125.1 Clostridia bacterium
ATCGGTGATGTGCTGATGCAGAAAACCTATTGCGCGGACTTCATGACCCACAAATCCGTCAGCAACAGCGATTCAAAAATTGAGCGATACTATAAAGAAGGGAACCATGATCCTATCGTTTCAAAAGAGGTATTTCACAAAGCAGGAAGGCTGAAAGGGATGAGGTCACTTCAAAACGGTGCTTCCATGTATCCATATTATGGATTCCTCAAGTGTCCGTTCTGCGGGAAACCGATGATCAAGATTCCTATTGCCGGTGCGGTGGATGGAAATGCCTGGGTATGTGGAGGAGAAGGACCGCATCAAAGATTAAGCGAAAGGACAAGCTGCCCGACCTACCTTTTAAAGGATTCCCTTCTTAAGGAAGCAATGAAGAAGGCAATCAGGCACCTTGATGCTTGCCAGGATGAGAACATCACCTTTGCCCAGGCAATCATCATGGCGCAGGATGACCTGAAAAAGGAGGATAAGATCACTTTCAGAGCCATGGATAAACTGGTGGAAAGCATCACGTTTGAAGACTGGAACACCATCATTGTCAATTGGAAGATGGGATGGACTGGCAAATACCCGATCCGATTCTACAGTGTAACCGATGCCCTGATGCCTAAGATGGAAACCAAAAACGGTCACTACTACATCAATGGCATCATGGTTAGAGCCAGATCACTCACCCTGCAGGGATTTGAGAATAGACAGACGGCTGCTCTTAAAACCAGAGTGATTGACCCTGGGGTTGGAGACCTGCCGGTTCCAAAAGTTATTTCGGAGAGTAAGAAATGAAGAATGCAGCAATTTATATGAGGGTAAACAGAAACCTCGATATCAGAAATCAAGAGCTGGAAGAGTATCTTAATGCCTGCGATAACCTGGTTAAGGCTCATCCAGACTGGCGCTTAACAGAAACCTATGTGGATGTAGGACTGGGAAGAAAAGCGAAGAAGTGTGATGAGAAGCTTCTTGAAATGTTGGACGCAGCTTACAGCGGCAAGATTGAAGTCATCATCATACCTTCGATTCTTTCCTTTACAAGGAACAGTAATGACACGCTTTCCATCATCAGAAAGCTCAAGGAAAAAGGAGTGGAT
>RZYZ01000521.1 GCA_009930125.1 Clostridia bacterium
TACTGATACACGAGGTCTTCTATGATAAAATAAAATCATAGGAGGCCTTTTATTATGGCAAGAAGAGAAAAGAAACCAGTACACAAAGTACAAATGACCGAGGGAAAGCGCAACATCATTCATCAGCTCCTTGAAGAGTATGATATTGAGACCGCAGAAGATATCCAGGATGCCCTCAAAGATCTGCTCGGCGGAACTATCAAGGAAATGATGGAAGCTGAAATGGATGACCATCTTGGATATGAGAAATCAGAACGTTCTGATAGTGATGACTATCGCAATGGTTACAAGTCCAAACGTGTCAACAGTAGCTATGGAAGTATGGATATCGATGTTTCCCAGGATCGTAAGTCGACCTTTGAACCTCAGGTGGTGAAGAAACGCCAAAAGGACATTTCTCACATTGACCAAAAAATCATATCTATGTACGCAAAAGGAATGACTACACGGCAGATATCAGAGACCATGGAGGATATCTACGGATTTGAAGCATCTGAGGGATTTATTTCAGATGTTACAGATAAGATCCTGCCACAGATTGAAGATTGGCAGAACCGCCCCCTAGATGAAGTTTATCCAATCCTTTACATTGATGCCATTCATTACTCAGTTCGTGATAATGGCGTGATACGAAAGCTGGCTGCATATGTTATTCTTGGCATCAATGCCGAAGGAAAAAAGGAAGTCCTGACCATCAATGTCGGTGAAAACGAGAGTTCCAAGTACTGGCTCGCTGTTCTCAACGAACTGAAAAATCGAGGTGTGAAAGATATCCTTATTATCTGTGCTGATGGACTCAGAGGAATCAAGGAAGCCATAGCAACGGCATTTCCTAAGACAGAATATCAACGCTGCATCGTTCACCAGGTAAGAAACACCCTGAAATACGTACCGGATAAAGACCGTAAAGCATTTGCCACAGATTTAAAGACCATTTATCATGCACCGGATGAAAAGAAAGCCCAGGAAGCATTGAAACGAGTCACGGAAAAATGGACGCCTAAATATCCAAACTCCATGAAACGCTGGCAGGATAACTGGGATGCTATTTCGCCTATATTTAAGTTTTCCTCACAGGTCCGAAAG
>RZYZ01000150.1 GCA_009930125.1 Clostridia bacterium
GTCTTCAAAAAATACGCAGGCATCTCTCCTTCCCAGTACAGAAAGGAATACAGAGAGGTGGCCGCACATAAAATCAGATAACAAGCACTTGTTCTCTGCATGCTGCAGGCAAATCTGCCAGATATTATTCTGACCGCATGAGTCCTGCAATCTATTCAGGAACTCCAGATACTGAACGCATTCATATCAACGCTGCAAGACACAGGTATATGACATGAATCAGCAAAATAGTAAGAGCCTTCAGAAAGATCTTTCGACCTTTCTGAAGGCTCCTTTTTCTGTTCATGGCCTGTTTCATTTCCTGAACAGGTGCCCCGCTTTTCCATTTCGCAAGAAAGGAACCTGGAAAATGCCTACTTCAATCATCACGCAATAGATAGAGGTTTTTCGCATTAGTTATTCCAGGTTCCAATGGCATGATAACTGCACGTGCATTCCCCATATTTACGGAAAATGAAATAGTTAATATACAACTTACCACAATGATAAATGTACCATAATCGATACCACTTTACAATAAAAATTATAACACGTTCCGTGCTTAAATTGTGAATTCCGCAATTCTGAAATCCGAGATCTTCAGCTGAACCTTGCTTGTGCCGTTGTAGGTGTTGATATCCGGATAGTAGAGAATGTCGCACTTCCTGTTCTTCAGCTCCAAAGAGAGGCCTCCCACCTCTTTATGATGGACTTCTCTGAAGTAGTCCTCGATCTTACGAACGCCATAGAAATAGACTCCTTCCACGTAGATGCCGTCCACATTGAACACCAGCTTCAGATGATCCTTGTCCCGGCCCATGAGATACACCTGATGGATCAAGAGATTCTTCTCCGCAAAAATGGGCTTGGGATTGGCCTTGCCGAAAGGCTCCAGCTTCTCCAGGCTCTCCACGAACTTCTCCGTGATCACAGCAGGGCTTAACCTGGCATCTATGGTCACCTTGGGAAAGAGGTCTTCTTTCCCGAGATTCGCCTTCCTCTTCATGTCTTCTCTAAAAGAATCCAGCTTATCCTCATCCATGGAAAGACCTGCCGCCATGGGATGCCCGCCGAATCTTGTCAGGTAATCCTTGGAGTGGTTCAGCCCCTCGAAGATGTTGTATTCCTCAATGGACCGGGCAGAGCCCTTAAGGCCATTCTCCGTTCTTGTGAGGACGATGGTCGGTCTGTAGTATCTTTCCTTCACCCGTCCGGCTATGATTCCTGCCAGGCTTTCATGGACGTCTGGCAGCTTCACCACGATGACCTGATCCTCTTCTCTCCTGCTTCTTCGGATTTCCTCCTCCGCCAGAACCATTCCCTCATCGGTCATGGCCCGCCGGGTCTGATTGAGTTCATATAGCTCCCGGGCAAGGCTCTTCGCGCGCTCCCCTTCCGAAAAGAGAAGCTCCACCGTCATCTTTGCCGTGGACAGTCTTCCTGCGGCGTTGAAGCAGGGTCCCAGCACAAAGCCTATGATGTAGGTGCTGATGTTTTTGATATCCACCTTGCTGGCTTCCGCCAGGGCCAGGAGACCTTCGTTTCTGATATTCTTCAGCATCTCCAGTCCATGCTTCACAATGATCCTGTTTTCACCGGTGAGATCCACAATGTCTCCTACCGTGGCAATGGCCACGAAGGGAATATACTCCAGAAGCTCCTCATCGGGTATGCCCAGCTCATGATAGAGCCTGGAAACAAGCTTGAAGGCCACCGCTGCCCCGCAGAGCATCTTGTAGGGATAGGTGCATTCTTCTCTCTTAGGGTTCACCACAGCGTGCGCTGGGGGCAGAACCTCCTTCTTTTCTCCGTCTTCCAGAATATACGGTACATCATGATGGTCCGTGACGATGATCTCCATACCGATTTCCCTGGCATAAGCCACTGCCTCCATGGCGGAGATGCCGTTGTCGAAGGTGATGATGAGATCCACTCCATCCTCCTTCGCCTGCTGCACGATGTCCTTATTGATGCCATAGCCGTCTCTGATTCTGTCTGGAATCTCATAATCCACCTGGGCGCCAGCCTTCCTCAGTGCGAAAAGCGCTACAAAGATGCTCATGGACCCGTCGATGTCAAAGTCTCCCACCAGACGGATTTTTCTCTCCTCTTCGATGGCCGAGAGAATCATCTCCGTGGCCACATCCATGTCCTTCAGAAGTGCCGGGTCATGTAGCTTTTTAAGATCCGGTTCCAGATAGTCTCTGATTTCCTCCAGACTTCCCGGACACCTGTTGATGAGGCATCTGCAGATCTCCTCTGGCAGTCCAATGGTACTGCTGAGCCCTTTGTAGTCGTATTTAATATTCTTGATCAGCCATTTGCTTTGCATAGTTTCTGTTTCTCCTGTCTTTCTTTATCGTTTCCAGTCTTCATCTGTTCATGTGAGAAATGCTTTTTATTCTTTTCCTCTCACAGATGTATACCCTCTTCCCTACTACTAATTATTCCGTTTCATCTCCTCATTATAACCGGAAATCCTCCTGAAGCCAAAAAGAAGTTCGCTTCACTTTCATGAAACGAACTTCTTGCAGCTTCTCTGATGCTACTTGAATTTAGGATAGTAGAACTTGAGATCCAGTTTGGTCTCTGGATTCTTCACCATGAAATCATCAATGAGTGCCTTGATTCTTGGGGACTGGTTCTTCGCCCAGCCAAGGTCTGTGGCATACTCGTGATTCATGTCTTCCTGGAAGTTGAATCTCATCTTGAACAGCGTATTCTGGCTTGGATTTCTGTTGATGTAGGAACTTCCAATCCATTCTGCACCGCCGATGATGGCTTCCTCTACGGTGAACCATTCTTCCATGTAGGCCTGCTGTGCGCCCCAAAGGTTCGGATTCACATCACAGGCACCGATTCCATACATGTTGTAGACGATGATCTTGTTCTCCGGATCCGGTACAAAGGTCTCATCCTTGGAGGAAAGATCGCCGATCTTCGTGTACACTTCCGTGATCTCCTGACCCTTAGCCAGAGTGGATGTTCCATGTCCCGTCTCATGGATGGCATGAGAGATCAGATAGAACGGATTGATGTTGTAGGTTTTCGCCGCTTCCAGGAAGGCTGCGCCCATCTTATCCAGAACGCCTTTTCCTGCAAGGATTTTGTCCAGCTCTTCTGCTGTTACGTTCATGGCCTCATCATAGTGAAGGTCCAGGAACATGTACTGTGTGGCAGTATCATGGATGTAGTTGCCTGGGTCCATGTGGAACTGGATGTCATTCATGGTGGCATCTACAAAGCCGCCGTTGTAGATCTTAGGCCATACGCTCTTTTTGGATTCAAGAACAGCATAGGCATCTCTGGTTCTCGTCTGCTGCTCCACGATATAGCGATCCGTCTGGGAGCCTCTCAGAATGTAGGTTCTGGAATAGAGCGTTCCATCCTTACCGATCATCTCCACTCTTACAGAGTTCATGCCCGTGGCGGAAAGATCAGCGGAATTGAGCGTAAAGGAATATCCTGCATTTTTGTACCCTGCATAGGTGCTGTAGCTTCCAGTATCCGCAGTGGCTGCGCCATAATGGGCTGCACCCTTGTCTTTTCCATTGACATAGTATTTGACGTTTGTGACACCGTCCACATTGACGGCGTAGCCGCTGACAGTGAGGTTTGATGTCGGTACCGCCTGTCCATCGGTAATACCGTTGATGGTCATAGCAGGTGCAGGCTTCGTCATTTTGAAGGTATGTGTAGCCTTCTTCGCGCTTCCGTCCTTGGCTGTGGCACAGACAACAATCGTATGTTTACCTACAGTCAGGGTAGCCTTATCGATGGTGAATCTGAATCCGAGCTGATCCAGCGTATATCCATCACTGTAGAGGGTGTTTAGTTCCGGTCTCTCATATCGTTCCACTGTGACAGCCTTTCCGTCTATGGTGGCTGTGACGGAAGTCACACCATCCATAGTGACCGCTCTGCCCACGATGGAGACATTTTCGTTATCATAGGTTGTCTTGGCCTCATCAATGAGAAGCACTGCCGGCTTCTTCTCCACCACTGGCGGTTCTTCCGGAACAACCGGTGGCGGTGTAGGTTTAGTTGGAGGTGGTGTAGGCACAGCTGGGGGTGGTGTAACAGGTTCTTCCACCACTGGTGGTGCCACAGGCACCATGGTTGTCAGGTATTTTCCTGAAACCCAGCCTTTCTTTCCGCCGTAGGTCACATTGGCCCATCCATTGGATGTGGCATAAATTGAAACTTCCCTTCCCTTAGGAATGGTCAGTATGATGGCATTGGTAGTTCCGGCTCCCGTTCTCATATTGAGATTTTCCGTGGTCTTGCTGGTTCCGATGATGCCAGGGGCTTCCGGAGTCGGTGTTGGTGTTGGGGCCGGTGTAGGCGCTGGTACTGGCACGACTGTGGTCAGATACTTCGCTGAAACCCATCCCTTCTTTCCGTTGTAGGTCACATTGGACCAGCCGTTGGACGTGGAGTGTACCGTTACGGTTCCTCCCTTGGGTATGGTCAGGATGATGCTGTTTCCGGTCCCTGCTCCCGTTCTCATATTAAGATTTACTGTAGTCTTGCTGGTTCCCGTAGTACTTGGTGGTGTAGGGGTTGGCGTCGGAGTTGGTGTAGGCGTCGGTGCTGGTGCTGGTACGACTGTCGTCAGATACTTTGCAGATACCCAGCCCTTTCTTCCGTTATAGGTCACATTGGACCAGCCGTTTGACGTGGAGTGCACCGTTACGGTTCCTCCCTTTGGTATGGTCAGTATGATGCTGTTTCCGGTTCCTGCACCTGTTCTCATATTGAGGTTCACTGTTGTCTTGCTGGTTCCCGTGGTGCTTGGCGCAGTCGGTGTGGATGGCGCTGGTGCTGTAGGCGTCGTCACCGTGGTGATTCCGGTGAGATACTGGCTGGAAACCCAGCCTCTCTTTCCGTTGTAGGTCACGTTGGACCAGCCACCGGACGTGGAATGAATGGTGACGCTGCCGCCTCTTGGAATAGTTAATATAATTGCATTGCTGGTTCCTGCTCCGGTTCTCATGTTGAGGTTCACCGAAGTCTTTCCAGTCTTCACTGTCTCCTGTGAAGCTGCTGGAGGCGTCGTCACGGTGCTTCCGGATTTCGCCTGGAAGGATACATAGGTAGGATTGGCTGTGATGTAGAGTCCGTTGTCCAGACGATACATTTCTCTGCCTGCTACTGCAAGCTTCTGCAGCACATTGAACTTTGTACCCTGACTGAAGACCTTGGTTCTGGCATTCCAGTCCGCTTTGGAATAGGTCCAGATGGAAGAGGCCTTCACTGTTACTATTCCCTGGGTTTCATTGATCACGGTAGCCGCTTCGACCCTGACAGGTTCTGTGTAATTCACTCCTGTTACGGAAGCCAGTCCCACTGTGATGGCCACTGTCGTTTTCAGGATCATATCTCTTGCATTCTTACTCAGCATATCCTTGATACCTCA
>RZYZ01000522.1 GCA_009930125.1 Clostridia bacterium
TGCCTACCTTCTGAGTTCGTTCTTTCAGAAGCATCTTCCCGGCAACCAGAATGTCAGCACCAACACCATCCGATCCTACAGGGACTCATTCACTTTGCTACTGACCTATCTGAGAGATGCGAGGTCTCTGGCTCCTGAAAAATTGTGTTTCAACGATCTGGATCGAAAAGTGATCGAGGATTTCCTTTTCTATCTTGAGCATGAACATCACAATGGCATCTCGACCCGGAACCAGAGGCTTGCGGCAATCAAGTCCTTCTTCCGTTTTGTGCAGATTGAACAACCGGAACATCTGTTGCTTTGCCAGAGCATCATCTCTATCAGGACCAAAAAGAGCGCGAAGCCTGTGATCGGATACCTTTCTGGCGATGAGACAAAGGCATTGCTGAGACAACCTGATGCCACCACATTGAAAGGGCTTCGAGACTTGGCGCTGTTGTCCTTATTGTACGATTCCGCCGCTAGAGTTCAGGAAATCTGTGATCTCACCGTTTCCTGCATCAGGTTGCAGAAGCATCCCGTCGCCAGACTTTATGGGAAGGGACGGAAAACCAGGGATGTTCCTTTGTCGAACGCTTGTGCTGAGATCCTTGAAAGGTACATACGTGACAACCGTCTGGATCGACCTGAGGCAGTCGGTGGACCGCTCTTTTTCAATAGCCAGAAAAAGAAACTAACCCGTAGCGGGGTCTCCTACATTCTAAGCAAATACATCAATGCTTCGAATGAGAGAAAAGGCAAGTCCATGACTGATAAGATCACACCGCATAGCCTGCGTCATTCGAAAGCCATGCATCTGGTTGAGGCTGGTGTGAATCTGATCTACATCAGGGATTTTCTCGGTCATGAATCAATAGAGACGACTCAAGTGTACGCAAAGGCGAACCCTGAAGCCAGGAGAAAAGCTCTTGAAAGCGTCAGTACCATTGCCGAGTCTCCTTCATTGCCAGAATGGAAGGATGATGCCGACTTGATGAGGTTCTTAAAGGGTCTTTGAAAATATTATGTTGAGTGATTCTCTCCTCTTGTCTTTCCTGATAAGGATTTGGATTGGTTACTCAGCATAACCATTTGCTATGCATAAA
>RZYZ01000523.1 GCA_009930125.1 Clostridia bacterium
GACATCAAGGAGAGGAAGACCCAGCAGCTGCTGAAGGAAACGGTGAGCGCGCTGCTTCCGGAGGAGCAGGTGGGGGATTTCAATCAGGGCCTCATCGAAGTAGGCGCACTCATCTGCATCCCCAATGGCAGCCCGAAATGCGGACTCTGTCCGGTGAGAAAATACTGCATCGCCTTTGAAGAAGAGATGCAGGATGAAATTCCCAGAAAGAAGAAGCCCAAGGAGCGAAAGGTGGAAGAGCGCACCGTACTTCTTCTGGAACATGAAGGAACCTATGCCATCCGAAAAAGACCGGAAGGAAAACTATTGGGGGGACTCTATGAATTCCCCCATGAAGAAGGATTCTATGGTCCCGAGGAAGTGAGAAAGCTTGTGGAAGAGATGCATCTTAGCCTTTTGTCCATGGAGCCTCTGAAGGACAAGAAGTTTCTCTTCACCCATATTGAGTGGAGGCTGAAGGCCTACCACATCAGAGTGGAGAAACCCGGAGAAGAACTGCTCTTTGCAGACCGGGAAATCATCCGAGAGAAATACACCCTGGCCACAGCCTTCAGAGAATATCTGGAGAAGCTGGACGAGGAGCAGCAGGCCTCCTTTCTCTAGATAGCAAAGCTTGGGAGGACCCGCTGCATAGAAAGAAACCAGGATCATGAAGGAGGAGAAAAGCCATGCCGCTAAAAATTGTACAGGGGGATCTCACTGAAATGAAAGTGGATGCCATCGTCAATGCCGCCAACACCACACTGAAGATGGGAGGAGGCGTCTGTGGTGCCATTTTTCTGAAGGCAGGTCCAGAAGAGCTACAGAAGGAATGCGATGCAATCCATATGTGCCCTGTGGGAAGCGCAGTGATGACAAAAGGATACAGACTGAATGCCAAGCACATCATCCACGCGGTGGGTCCCATCTGGAAGGGCGGACATCATCAGGAGGAGGCAAAGCTGAAAAGCGCTTATGAAAGCGCACTGAAGCTGGCGGAAAGTCATCAACTGGAGTCTGTGGCCTTTCCCCTCATCTCTTCCGGCATCTATGGCTATCCCAAGGAGGAAGCGCTGAGAGTGGCCAGAGAAGCCATCACGGACTT
>RZYZ01000151.1 GCA_009930125.1 Clostridia bacterium
CATGATGTCTGCGTGATGTATTGCGGAAAGATCATGGAAAAAGCACCCAAGGAAGAGCTCTTCAGCCATCCGATGAATCCCTATACCATAGGTCTCATAGACTGCATGCCTGGTAGAGGAGAAACAAAGGAAAGACTTAATGTCATTGAAGGTTATGTGCCCCATCCTTCGGATTTTCCCAAAGGATGCCGTTTTTCCAATCGATGTCCTTATGCTGTCGGAAAGTGTTATGAAGAAGTTCCTGACCTGGTGGAAATCAAGCCGAATCATTATGTGAGATGCTTTCTGGTAGAAGAGGGCATTCCACTTATTAGGAAATGACCAAGAGGTTGTGCAGTTTTGCCTTTCTCTTTCTTCTTTCTTGAGACCTGCAGATGTCGGTTTGACATTTGCAGGTTTATCCTTTAGAATAGAATATGTGCTTAAGAAAGACAGTAAGCAGAGAATATCGCGGGGTGGAGCAGTTGGCAGCTCGTCGGGCTCATAACCCGAAGGTCGTAGGTTCAAGTCCTACCCCCGCTACCATTAGGAAAGAACCATGAAACAGGAAACTGATTCATGGTTCTTTTTTTTCGGTCTGGCAGATCACCACAGTAAATAGTTCATCATTGGTTTCAGTTGAACCGAAAGCGTTTACCTGTACTCTACTCAGTGTAATCGGCTTATGGAGAGGGTTTTAGGCAACTAATGCATTTAACACGGACATAACATGTAGACAATCTTCACAAAACAATCAGTGTCTATAATTCAATTTGTAGGGCACGGATGTGTCTCTCAGAATAGGTTTAAATTTAGGAGGATATGAAATGCATAAGAAAATATTAGGTCTGGTATCATCAGTGGCAGTGGTTGCCATGCTGGCAGCATGCGGCACTACACCAGCGGAGGAAACACCATCAGATAATGGAGGGGAGCCATCCACGGAAGCACCTGCAGAAGAGCTGGAGGGAACAGTCATCGTAGATGGTTCAGGAACAGTCTATCCACTGATGGCACATATTGCAGAAAATTATATGAGCAATGAAGAACCTGGCGTAAGTGTACAGGTAGGAAGAGCAGGATCAAGTGCTGGCCTTAAGAAGTTCATTGCGGGAGAACTGGACTTTGCAGATGCATCCAGAAAGATCAAGGATACAGAAGTGGAAGAACTGGAAGCGGCCGGAAAAGTCATGGGTGAAAATATCATGGAAATCGAACTGGCCTATGATGGTCTGACCATGGTCATCAATAAAGAGAATACATGGGCTACCGAAATGACTCAGCAGGAAATCATCGACATATACCTGTCTGGAAAGTTCAAGGATGATGATAAAGTGCTCTGGTCTGACATTCGTTCTGAATGGCCAAGTGAAGAAATCAAGTTCTATGGTCCAAATGAAAATCACGGAACGTACGAATTCTTCTACGAAGTGATACTCGACGAACAGGATATGGTTTCCACAGCCAATCTGCAGCAGGAATACTCCACACTTGTGGATCTGGTATCTAAGGATGTGAACGCCATCGCGTTCTTCGGATATGGCTACTATGCTTCCAATACAGACAAGCTGACCGCTGTGAAGGTGGACTTCGGAAATGGAGCAGTGGAACCTACCCTGGATACCATCGGATCAGACCTGGATTATGCAGGATTCACAAGACTTGTATATACTTACCTGGATCTTGACAAAGCCAAGGAATCACCACAGATTCTGGATTACGCGAAGTTTGTGGTATCAGCAGAAGGAGCTCAGAAGCTTGCTGGTGAAAACGGATTTGCTCCACTTCCAGCAGAGAAGCATGCTGAATACATGAGCATTCTTGAAGATCTGAAATAAGCGCAGACAGTTCATTTAAATCAGGAAAGATGAGAGAACATTCTCTCATCTTATCCGTGCGTATGGAGAAATCACAAAGGAGAATCTTATGGAAAATCAGACTAAAATAAGAGAGATGATTCAGAAAAGAGTAAAAGAAAAGAAACGGTTCATGGATAAGATTGTTCCGTTATTTCTTCTGTTTATGGCTCTGATTTCTGTATTTACCACATTCGGAATCGTGCTGACACTGATCACCGATGCATTCCGATTCTTTGCATCAGTTCCATTGTCAGAGGTTTTGAGTACGGATCTTGCACCCCTTAACAAGGATCCAAGGTTCGGTTTCATTCCTCTTTTCATCGGAACCATCACCACATCGCTTATTGCCATGCTGGTAGCGGTCCCCATCGGGCTTGCTGCAGCCATTTATCTGAGTCAGTTTGCATCACAGAGAGTGCGAAGGCTTGTGAAACCCATGCTGGAGGTGCTGGCAGGCATCCCTACCATCGTGTATGGTTTTTTCGCTTATTCCTTTGTAACTCCCTTGCTGATGAATCTGATTCCCGCTCTGGAGTCCAAGAATGCCTTGAGCCCAGGTCTTGTCATGGGAATCATGATCATACCCATGGTGGCTTCCTTATCGGAAGATGCCATGAACTCCGTTCCTGAAATCATGAAGGAAGGGGCTTTCGGACTGGGGTCCACGAAGCTTGAAGTTGCTTTCAAAGTGGTGATTCCTGCAGCGATCTCAGGAATCCTCGCATCCATTGTTTTAGGCATTTCAAGAGCCATAGGAGAGACCATGATCGTAACCATTGCAAGTGGAAGCTCCAAAGCTTTTACCCTCGATATTACGCAGTCCATGCAGACCATGACAGGATACATAGTGGAGTTCACCAGTGGAGACGCAGCCAGCGGAACAACAGGATATTACAGTCTCTATGCGGTGGGGCTACTGCTATTCCTCTTCACCATGGTCATGAATCAGCTGGCGCACTATATTTCTAAAAAATACAGGGAGGCATACTGATGGCAGAAAGTGAAGTAAGAACAGAAAACAAAGATCAGGTGTCTTTAATGAAGAAAAAGTCATTCAAAGCAGACAGCAGGCAGATTGAGAGAAGAGTGAAACTCAGCGGATTTCTGAAGAATATTTTCGCGGTTTCCATAGCCATGACGCTTCTGGTTCTGTTGTTTCTGCTTGTGGATATCGTAAGAGACAGCATCGGATGGCTTGATTGGGATTTTCTCACAGGGAATCTCTCCATTTTCCCTGAAAAAGCAGGGATCTTCGGAGCCATCATGGGAACAGTCTATATGATGCTCATCGTCATACCTGTTACCTTTATTCTTGGTGTATCCACAGCCATATACCTTGAAGAATATGCAAAACCCGGCAGACTCAAAGACTTCATCAACATAAATCTCAGCAATCTTGCCAGTGTACCGTCCGTGATCTTCGGACTGCTTGGTCTGGCGCTCTTCTCCAGGCTCATGGGGCTAGGGGGCAGCATTTTAGCAGGTGGCCTGACCATGTCCCTGCTGGTGCTTCCAATCGTGGTTGTTGCTGCCCAGGAAGCGCTGAAGGCGGTGCCGGGGTTTTTGCGGGAAGCATCCTATGGACTTGGTGCAGATAAATGGACCACAGTCAGCAGAGTTGTTCTTCCGGTAGCACTGCCCGGTATGCTGACAGGGTTCATATTAGGCGTGTCCAGAGCCATAGGAGAAACAGCGCCTCTTGTTGTTCTTGGTATACCGACCCTGATCATGAAAATCCCCCAGAGTGTCATGGATGATTTCACCACGATGCCGATTCAGATCTACTACTGGACACTGGATACAGTGCTCACACCGGAATATGCGAATCTTGCCGCAGCAACCATTGTAGTGCTGCTGGTGGTGCTGTTCCTGATGAACTCGGTGGCGATTTTTATTAGAAACAAGTTTGAAAAGAAATTTTAGCGAGAGGAGCAAACTATGACTACCATTGAAAACAAGGAAGCCGTTTTTCAGGTCAGAGATCTGGATCTCTGGTATGGAGACAATCAGGCGCTAAAGAAAATCAATTTTGACATATACAAGAATGAGGTTACAGCCATCATCGGACCATCCGGATGCGGCAAGTCCACCTTCATCAAGACACTCAACAGAATGGTGGAGAACATTCCCATTGTGAGAACAGAAGGGAAGATTCTCTATCATGGTAATGACATTTTTTCCAGCGATCTTCGTGTGGAGGAATTGAGAACCCAAGTGGGGATGGTTTTCCAGAAACCGAATCCGTTTCCGAAATCCATACTGGAGAATGTGCTTTACGCTCCGAAGATTCACGGGCTGAAAGACAAGAATCTTCTCATGGAAATTGCGGAAACCAGCCTGAAAAGTGCGGCGCTATGGGACGAAGTGAAAGACAGGCTAAATGACAATGCCTACGGACTCTCCGGTGGCCAGCAGCAGCGTTTATGTATTGCCAGAGCACTGGCGGTCCAGCCGGATGTGATTCTCATGGATGAACCCACATCGGCTCTGGATCCCATTGCCACGGCGAAAATTGAAGAGCTGATGGAGAGTCTGAAAAATGAGTACACCATCGCCATCGTGACGCATTCCATGCAGCAGGCTGCAAGAATTTCTGACAGAACCGCATTTTTTCTCATGGGAGAAATGATTGAATACGGCGATACGAAGAATCTGTTCACTACGCCGAGGGACAAGCGGACGGAAGACTACATTACCGGTAGATTCGGCTAAAAGGAGAAGAGAAATGACATTAAACAGTATTGAAACAACCATCAGTCATATGAACAACAACCTTCTGAGAATGGGATTTCTTGTGGAAACGCAGATCAAAAGAGCCATCAGGGCGCTGGTGGAAAAAGATGCCAAGCTGGCTGAACTGGTCCTCAAGGAAGACATTCAGATCAATAATCTCATGAGAGATATTGAGGATGAAGCCATCAGACTCATTGCCACACAGGGACCTGTGGCCTCGGATCTCAGAAATATCTTCACCATCATTAAAATCGTCACGGACCTGGAAAGAATGGGTGATCATGCCAAGGATATAGCAAACATCACGAAAATCAGAAGAGAGACCGATGTGGATCTGATCAATGAGGAGCTGGTTCAGATTTCTGATCTCGTCATGGAATTCATCGGGAAGTCACTGGACAGTTTCGTGGCAAAAGATAAAGATACCGCACTGGAACTGACGAAACTGGATGATAAAATCGATCAGCTGACCTATGAAGCGGAGCAGAAAATGTTTGAAAAAGCAAACAACAATCCGGAGCTACTGAAACTTGCGGGCGATCTGCAGTTTGTGCTGAAGTATCTGGAAAGAAACGGCGATCATGCAACCAATATCTGTGAATGGACCATCTATATCGTCACAGGAAAATTCAAAGAACTGAATTAATGCTTAAATACCTGAAATGCAATTGCAGTCATTTCTGCTGGAGTCTATAATGTAGGTATCTGAATAGAAGATCCTATGGAGCAATTCCTGTAATAAGAAAATCTGAACTTTGAAAAAAGAGACCCTTAGCAATACAATGAAAGTGTGCTGACCCAAATAAAAAGGCACAAATT
>RZYZ01000152.1 GCA_009930125.1 Clostridia bacterium
TCATCTCTCTCATATGGGGATGTGTAAGGGAATGGTTCTGAATGCTGTGACCTCTCCTTTGTATTTCCTTCGCCAGTTCAGGATGATCCTTTACCCATAAGGCACGCAGGAAGAAAGTGGCTTTGACGCCCTGCTGATCAAGCATGTCGAGCAGCGGCAGCGTCGTTTCAAACTCCCATCCGGCATCAAATGTCAGTGCAATCTGTTTGGTGGATGCATTGACCAGTCCTTTGGTGATGACTGTGGAGGATGCATAAGTGCCCTCTTTTACCAGGTATCCGGTATGTGCATAGCCGACTTTGCCCTGATAGTTCACTTTAGCCCAGCTGCCGGAAACACTAAGGACCGTAACCTTTGCACCCTTAGGCATCACTGCAATGATGCTGTAGCTTATGCCAGGGCCACTTCTCAGATTCAGCTCTTCCGTGGTCACTCGAATGTCAGTGGATGTTGTCGGAAGCCTCAGATAACTCAAGGACGAATATCCTTCACTACCACCATATACGACTCTTGCCCATCCATTACTTGTGCTCAGCACCTTCACTTCTGCTCCATTTGGAATGACGCGAATCACGCTGTAGCTGGTGGAAGGTCCTGTTCTCATATTCAGGTTCGCCGTGGTCACCATGAGGGTTTCTCCCGTGGATGGCAGCGTACTTTTCAGCTTCAGATAACTTAAGGACGCATATCCTTCACTGCCGCCATATACGACTCTTGCCCATCCACTACTGGTACTCAGCACCTTCACCTCTGCTCCGTTTGGAATGACGCGGATGACACTATAGCTGGTGGAAGGTCCTGTTCTCATATTCAGGTTCGCCGTGGTCACCATGATCTGTGTATTCACCTGGGTCATGTACGCTGTGTGCGCATACCCTTCCCTGCTTCCATAGATGACTTTTGCCCAGCTGCCCGAAACGCTTAACACCGTAATGCTTGTTCCTTTAGGCATCACGGCTATTACGCTGTATTGTGTTCCTGGACCGCTCCTCAGATTCAGATCTGCCGTTGTTACCCTGATATCATCTTCAGCGAATACCTCAATATAACGATTTTCATTTATATTCCTTCCAGACAGATTAAACATATTGACACCGGTTAGTGAGGAAAAAACGAAAACAACAAGTAAGACTGCTACTTTTCTGAAAGCGCTTTTCATTTCTTTTCCCTCCTTGTCTTCAAAATACCCATCGTATTTTATACATTTATTATACATTTCACACAATGCTCACAAGTTTCAAATAAAACACAACATCGTTAATAATCCGTAACATTTCGGCACTTGCACTTCAGTCAGGACTTCTTTTCTATACGTAATTTATGCATAATATGCAGTTTTGAAATGAAAAATCTCCAGAATCAGCAAAACGCCTGACTCTGGAGATTGATTTATTTTATTTCATCAGTCTTTCTTTCTTTCACGATACTCGATCTTTATACCCGTACCCGTGAAGTCAAATGCATCTCTCAGCTGATTCTCGATATATCTTGAATAGGAGAAGTGCATGGCTGTGGTGTCATTGATGAAAAAGACGAAAGTCGGAGGTTTCACCCCTGTCTGGGTCCCGTAGTATACTTTCAGTCTCTTGGTGCCGATCATCGGAGGCTCTTTCTGAAGCAGCGCTTTTCCAATCACATCATTCAGTACACCGGTTCCGATTTTCTTGTTGTAGTTGTCATAGCATCCTTTGATCATGCTCAGCACCTTATGGGTTCTCTGTCCGGTGAGTGCTGAGATGAAGAGATAAGGTGCATACTGCATGAACTTCAGACTCAACTTCAGCTCATCCAGATATTTGTTCATGGTCTTATCATCCTTCTCGATGAGGTCCCATTTGTTGACGATGACCATGATGGCTTTACGCATGTCATGTGCATAGCCGATGATCTTTTCATCCTGGTCTGCAACGCCTTCCTGGGCATCCACCATCAGAACGACCACATCGGATCTTTCAATGGCTGCAAGAGTTCTCACCACGGAATATCGTTCAATCTCTTCCTTGACTTTAGATTTTCGTCTCAGTCCGGCAGTATCCACTAGAATGAACTTGCCTTCCTCTGTTTCGAGAATGCTGTCTATGGCATCTCTTGTGGTTCCCGCGATGTCTGTGACGATGGATCTCTCTTCACCCAGCAGTTTGTTGATCAGAGAAGATTTGCCTACATTCGGTCTGCCCACAAAAGCGACTCTGATATACTCATCCTCTTCTTCCGTTTCATAATCTTTGAAGTGCTTCACCACTTCATCCAGAAGATCTCCAAGGCCTAATCCCTGTCCGGAGGAAATGGCGATGGGATCACCGATGCCCAGATTATAGAATTCGTAGGCATTGGCTTCATCCTTCATGTTGTCCACTTTATTTACAGCCAGGACAATGGGCTTGTTGCTGACTCTCAGCATGGTTGCCACTTCATTATCAGAATCTGTAAGACCCTGCTTCCCGTCCACCAGGAATATGATCACATCTGCAGTATCTATCGCAACCTGCGCCTGTCTTTTCATCTGGGCCAGGATGATATCATCTGATTTTGGTTCTATACCACCTGTATCAATCAATTTAAACTCATATTGCAGCCAGTCGGCATCTGCATAAATTCGATCTCTTGTTACACCGGGTGTATCATCAACTATGGCAATTCTGTGACCTGCCAGTTTATTGAACAAAGTTGACTTTCCCACATTAGGTCTTCCAACTATTGCTACGATTGGTTTTGCCATTTGCTTCACCTCTACTTTTTCACGTTTGCATTTCTTTACATCTAATCATATTACCCTAAGTATGAACCGGTGTCAAACAAAACCTTTTCCGGTTACTGCTCTATAAAAAATCTCTTAGATTCATGGCACGGATGACCGCTTCGAGAGCTCCATGAAACTCGTGAACAGATACACATGCCCTCAGAATACTGATACGATTTCTATTCTCTATTTGCAGAAAATCTACTATAATAGACTGTGTAAACGTTACTCTGCATATAATATGGAGCAAGGAAATGAACAGAATGAAGAAGTTCAGACACTATGCAATCACGATTCCAATTCTACTTCCCATCCTCCTTAGCGGCTGCATGGGAAAGCCCTCTGAAGCGATGCGCGCTGAACCGGTAGCACGATATGAAACTGAGCCGGTCGTCACTGCATCCCAGCCGGTCAGCCCCTACGCGGTGGAAGAAGATGAAGTATGTATAAACGCTGTAGGCGACATCATGGTTCATGAATCACAGTGGCTGTCTCAGCAGGTGGGGCCGGACACCTATGACTTCACCAGCAATTTCGTCCAAGTGAAGGAAATCTTCAAAGCCGACGACCTGTCCATCGCAAATCTTGAAACGACCATCAACGATGATAAGGCCATCACCACCTATCCACGATTCAATTCACCGGATGCTCTCCTGGATGCTCTTGGTGATGCCGGATTCGAGCTCATCGGTACAGCCAATAATCATTCCATGGATACGGGAATGGATGGCATCCTGAGCACCATAGCAGAACTGGAGGAGAGAAATCTTGGGTATTTCGGCACACACAAAGATCCTGGCGCAGAGAAATATCTGGTGAAGCAGATCAAAGGCATGAACATCGGCTTTGCCGCTTTCAGTACGGCTTATGTCCACGGAGATTCCGTGGTCATCAACAACATCGAATCTGCTGGAATGGAAAAACATGTCAACTACATGGATCTCACCAGTGCCGACAATGCATTCCATACATTGAAACCGGTCATTGAGGCAATGAAAGAGGATGGTGCTGAATTCATCGTTTTATCGCTTCATTGGGGAAACGAGTATGAAAAAAGTGCCAATGCCTATCAGAAAACCCTGGCTCAGATGCTCATAGACGAAGGGGTCGGCCTGATCCTCGGTTCTCACCCCCATATGGTTCAGGAGATGGAATATCTCAGTTCAAGTAAGGATACTCATGAGGGACTCGTCATCTATTCCATGGGGAACTTTCTCTCCAATCAGAGAAATGAAATTCTCAATATGACCGGTACAGAAGACGGTGTCATTTCCAGAGTGATCCTGAAAAGAGATCAGGATCAAATCATACGAATCCGAACCGCACAGTTCATCCCCACCTGGATCAATCGTACAGAATACGGCGAATATTTCAGATATGAAATCCTCCCCATTGACATCGATCCTTCGTCAACTGCCGTAAGGTACAGTGCAGAGGAGAAGAGCCTCACTGAATCCCTGATGAATACACTGCGTGCCATAGACAGCACAAAGGTAAAACAGCTGGACTTAAATCATGAATAGAAGAGATCCATACCGTGCATCCGTACTGTATGGATCTCTTCCTTATTTCACAGTTCTATTCCACTTCTTGATCAGTCTTTCAATCTGCTCCTCCCGAGCCGGATTTTTCCAGTCGATGACCGCTCTGTCCACAACACTGCCACCCTTCTTCTCCACTTCTTTTTTCAGCTGATTGATGGCGCTTCTGCCGCCCATGAAAGAGAACGGAAAGAAGTGCGTCACAAAAATGAGAACTTTAGGATTATTCATTTCTCCTGAACTGCTGAGATAGGATTTCAGCACCGGACTCATGGAAAAGCCCCTCACCGGACAGCCAAGTATCACATAATCGTAGTCGTCTACATTTTTATAGGTTTGAAATCTGATTTTTCCTGGATTGGTCTCATTCCTGTCCTCTCCCCCGATGGGCTCAATCCTGATAAGTTCCGTTTCCACGCCATTATGCCGGAAGCTTTCCAGAAGTCTGTCTGCCACCGATAAGGTATTCCCTGTCAAAGAATGAATAAGCATAGCTGATTTCATTTTAACCCTTCCCCCTGTTTAACGAATCAGAGCATCTTCAACCGCCTTGATGATCACAAGACTGCTGTAGGTCGCTCCGGAGACTGCATCGACATCCAAAGACTGCTGCGCTATGATGGTGCCTGTAATGGTCTCTGCAGCGGCGCCTTTCCCATGATCATGTTCCAGAATGTCAATGTCTCTGATCTCATGGTCCTGAACCATTACATCCACTTTCACATGTACTGGGAAAACACTGTATTCACCCACATAGCTTCCATCAGAGATTTCTGCAAGTTCCACATCATGAATCGGTTCATTTGTGAGTTTCTCCAGATTATCTGATAAGGTGCTGTAGAGAAGAACGCTTGCAGCAGCAACAATCACCATGAAAAATAGTAGAATCTTAAACCATCTGCTTTTCCCCAAAATCATCCCTTCTTTTCTGAATTGCGTTTATGCTTCGCATAACAGGGGGTCGTTGCAAAACTACGTAATATAGTTTTGTAACGGCCCTTTTTTTGTAGTAATTGGTACCAAATCACTTTCGATAATTACTGGCAGATCTCGAGTTGAACTGATAGTTTAATTCAAGGCATGTCAAATAAGCCTAGC
>RZYZ01000524.1 GCA_009930125.1 Clostridia bacterium
GAACCAGGGAGAGACCGGATTCTGCGGAGTCACAAGTGAGCTTCTTGTGGCACGAGCCGCACTTCACATGTGGGAGGAACCTTGTCTGTCCGGTGAGAAAGGATCAGGCACCGTGTTCTTTTCCGGATGCGCCATGGGATGCGTCTACTGTCAGAATCATGAGATCGCGTTAGGCAGAAAAGGAAAGGTCATTTCCGTATCCAGGCTGGCTGAAATCTTTCTGGAGCTCCAGGAGAAAGGCGCAAACAACATCAATCTGGTGACCCCCAGCCACTATGTTGTGCAGATCATCGAAGCCATCAGGCAGGCGAAGAAAAGCGGACTGGTTCTGCCGATCGTCTATAACAGCAGCGGCTATGAGAAGGTGGAGACGCTGAAACTTCTGGATGGCCAGATCGACATCTACCTCCCGGACTTCAAATATATGGATGGGGAGATTGCGCATAGATACTCCAGATGCATAGACTACAAAGAGTTTGCGAAACCTGCCATAGAGGAGATGGTGAGACAGACAGGAGAGCCGCTCTTTGATGAGGAAGGCATCATGCAGAAAGGAACCATCGTCAGACATCTCAGTCTTCCGGGGCATCTCGATGATTCCAAGGACATTCTGACGGATCTTCAGGATACCTTCGGTGACAAGATCTTCATCAGCATCATGAATCAGTACACACCCATGATTACGCTGGAGAAGTATCCGGAGCTTGAGAGAAAAGTGACCCAGGAAGAGTATGAGGAGCTGGTGATGTTTGCAAAGCTCATCAGAATACGCAATGCGTTCATTCAGGAGGATGAGACCCAGGATGAGAGCTTCATCCCATCCTTCGACGGAGAAGGGGTCTAGAATATCATCATGACTGAAACAACCTATGAGGAGGAAGTTTTTATGGAACTTATGAAAAAACTGAAGAGAAAGAACCAGCAGAAACTGGTTCTATTGGATCTTCCAGAACTTTTGGAGCCCCTCCGAAAAGAGTTTGAGGACATTCTACCTGTGGAGAATCGTCTGAAGGAAGAAAAGGCGGATTTCATTCTGGCCTTTTTCCATACCCAGGAGGAAATCAGAGAGAAAGTCCCTTT
>RZYZ01000153.1 GCA_009930125.1 Clostridia bacterium
CTGACCCATGCGCGCACTTTTCGGCTATTCTGGATCTGATTCCAGATGAGACGAAGAACAGAGCAGTACGCAGACTGGAGGACAAGGTCTGGGAGTGGGCAGATATCTACCTGTCCATTCTGAATGACATCATCAGCAGGCGGGAAAAAGTAGAGAAGAAGATACAGGTGCTTGATAATGAGATCGGAGAGATAGCCAAAAGACTAAAGCAGAAGGGCAGTACGAAGAACCGGAGTATTGCTGGCAACCAAAGCGGCAAGATGAACACAGTCGGCCCGGTGATGGCCCCGTTTGCATCTCCTGTATCACCGTTCGCTTCTCTTTCGGCATCTGGATCAATGCCATCAGGACCGTTAGCAGCTCCGAGCTTTAGCATCATGGGTTCCTATCAGAACGACCCACTAGAATTGGTTCGCCAGATTGATAGACTGGAAGATGAGCGTAGCGGAATCATTGAGGAGGAAAAAAGCCTTCGTATGTGGGCTCCGATGACCTATAAGATAAGCACCAAAGGTCTGACGGAGAAGCTGGGCGCAGAGAATGCAAAGAGGTTCATCGAATTCCGAGTGGACGATCCGTTTGAAATGTGCCTTGCTTTCCTGTGCCTCCTGGATAGGGATGATGACCTCGCTTGGCTGTATTCCTTCACTTTATCGGTTATGGACGCCGTCTGTGGTCAACTGCCTTGGGCAAAGGGTGACTACGATGAAGATGAGGATACCATCTGGCATCCCCATGATTTCTTTGAGATGCTGCTCGATGATAATGAGGATGAGGAAATAGCTGATTATTCTGTAGATCGCTATCTGGATGAGGACTGGTTTGGCCTGAAATACACGACAGATGACGTGTATGAGATGGATAACGAACGAGCAAGCATCGCTCAAATCGTGTATCAGATGACGGGTGCGGTCCTGCCCAGAAATACATATCGGTATGACGGCATGAAGAAGAGGCTTCGTAAAGATGGTCTGTCGAATACTAGAATTGACAGAGCAGTCTCAGCCATGATGATCCTGGGTGAGGTACAACGCCGGAGCCGGAACTGGATGTTCGATGAGTTCTCGTTCGATGACCTGATGGAAAAAGTAAATGGGGAGCCGGATGGAGATGCACCGGATGAGGAGAAGAAAGCCAATGTGTCCAGCGATCTGGCGGATACGATAGAGAAGCTCAAAGCGGAAAATGCTGCGCTGAAGAAGGAAAACGACCGGCTCCGCCAGGCAGCGCATGCAGCGTCCCGTGAGGTCAAGGAGAGCCAGCAGAACATCGAAAAACTGGAACAGGAAGCTGAAGAACATACGCAGGAACTGGCCGATCTCCGGGAGCTGGTATTCAACCAGCAGAATGGGGAGTATGAAAAAGATACGCCAGACACTACGATTACATTCCCCTATGAGACCAGGCACCGCATCGTTGTGTTCGGCGGCCACGATTCATGGCTGCGTGAAATCAGACAGAAGCTCCCGGCGGTGCGCTTCGTTGACCGGGAGGCTTCTCCCAATGCAGACCTGATTCGCAATGCCGATGTGATTTGGATTCAAGCCAACAGTCTGGCTCATAAGCACTACTACAAGATTATCGACATTGTTCGCAAGTACAATAAGCCAATCCGGTATTTTGCCTATGCCAGCGCGACGAAGTGCGCCGAGCAATTCGTGGCGGAGGACAGAAAAGGGTAAAGCGGCGTATACATCCTGTCCCAGAGGAAGTGCTTTATAAGAATAGTATAGATGCCCCCACATAGATGCTCACAAGGAATTATTAAGAAGGAGAGCACTCATGCACCACAACTTAGATATCTACCCCATCCCGAAGGATGTGCTTTATATCAATGAGCTTTCGCTAGCAGAGAATGTACCTTACGAGACAAGAGATGATATGAAGAAGGCCGCTACGGGGATGATTGAGAAAGAAGGCGGCATCCTCCCGGATGATAATGTGAGAATTTATGTGCCGATGGATCTGAACGCGGACATAATCATGTGGCAGCTCTATTCGCTCTTTGGCTCGTTAGGTTATCCTACGGAGAGCAATGAATCGGTCTACAGTTCCACTGTAAGGAGAATCATTTCTCAACTTGAGATTTATGATCAGGTATGGTCAGCAAGAAACGTTGGAGAGACCGTGCAAAAAGTAGATGGAGGTATGCGGCACAGTCGGAAAGGAGTCGAGTTGGCAGGAAAAATCGTAAAATATCTTGAAGATAATGATGGATCCGCCGAGTGCTTTCCACACGATGAAATCGAGGAACTGAAGAACGAGTTTTGGCTGTGATGGACCGGATGATAGACAGGTCTCTTTGCAATGCACTTGGGAGGCTCTGTGAGTGGTTTTGAGGGTTTGGGGTATACGTTACCCTAGTGTTCATAGACCGGCGGGAGAATAGTAAAAGCCTGGTGTCAAGAGGTATTATTCTATGAGAAATAGTGAAAACACAAAAGAAGCAGAGGAAATCCTCGCCCGTATATCCGAAGAACTCGCAAGACAGAAAAGAACACAGTCAGATCTGATAGCTTTCCTCGACCTACCCAAAGGTGCTTATAGCAACTGGAAAGCGGGTAAAAGCAGGAATTTCTGTGAGCATCTGGGGGCGATCTCTGAGTTCCTGAATGTTAGTACAGAGTATTTGGTGACGGGGAAGGATGTTCAGAAGACCATCACAAATCCCAGAGAAGTGGAGCTACTCACATGGTACCGCAAACTATCACCTGAAAAACAAGATGCAATACGGCAGATGGCCAAGCTCCTTGCGGAGTAAAACTTGGGACACAGTATTCTCATTTTTTCGGACAGTGTTTTCGCAGCTCGGGCGTACGAGGATAGATTTCCACGGCCCGCTTCTGATATAAATGCCGCATCTCATGGAAAACCACAGAGCAGATTTTCATCATGTGTTGATATCTATAAAATAAGATATAATTCTCGCAAGAGAGTAAAAGCCATAATAGCGTAATCGCCACTAGAGTGCATTTCTCGCTCTGCGGCAAATATAATATCACTAAAATTATATGTCACGAGTATCGACTGTGGCCGTCCATTGTTATTGATTTTTCCGTATTGATTTGCTATACTATTTCCGGGCTTTCGGATATAATCCGTTGCATTTATGAAAGTCAGATGGTGAATCATCAATTTGACATCGCCCCCCAGTATAATATTTTAGGAGTGTGTTCATTATGCCGCGTCCCAAGGGTTCTAAGAATAAAGCAAAAACCTCATCCATCCCTACCACCGACTTCACCTCTCTCATTGCTGAGAAAGCAGCAGCCAAAGATGCTCTCGTTTCCGACATCGCTGCTCTGGAAGAAAACGTGAACAATCTGAAGAATGAGCTGAAGGAGAAGAAGGCTGAGCTGAAGAAGCTGGATACTGAGCTGTCCAAGCTGGAAGCAAAGAAAGCGGAAGCCGATGCTAAGGCTGCTGCGGAAGCACAGAAGGCTGAACTGGATGAAACCATCCAGAAGCTGATGGCCGATGGAGTAAGTGCGGCTGAGATTCTGGAGAAGTTGAAATAAATAAATCCTCCTGGTTGTAGTGGTGTTTGGCTACCACAGCTGGGAGGATTTTTCGTAATATGGGGAGGGAGATAACCCGCAGGAGAAGTCCGAATAAATGAACGAGGGTGATCGCTTGAAACGGATTCTGGTTTTATGTTTGGTGGTATTGATGATGGCTGGATGCGCTAAGGAAGAGAAAACAGTGAATAGAGCTGTCTTTGCCTGGGAAGGGGTAGAGGAAGCTGATGAGCAGCTCCTGGAGAACTACCGGATTGACACCATCTTCATGGACATCAATCATTACTCATCAATCCCTGGATATAACATTTATCTTCTCGCCGGAGATCCATCCTGGGGACTGGAAGATGTGGAACATGTGGTGGAGGAAGCTGAGGAGAAAAGAGCGGATGGGGTATTATTCGATATTGAGGATAATTATGTAACCCTTGCTTCTAATCTTTCACTTCTCGAATCGGATCTTCCGATTTACGTCTGTATGCCGTTCTGGCTCGAAGAAGAATTGCAGGAGCAGATCATAAAAGAAGTCGATGGGGTCATCGTGATGAACTACTCCAAGGGTAATGAGAGGCTGAACATCCAGAAAACAATAGAGATGGCAGAAAAGTGTGGAAAAGTTATTCTGACCGCATATGAGCTGCAGCCGGTCGGGGAATATGGATTGGAAGAATACAATACATATCATGACGACGGACTGGACGCGGTTGAGAAAAACTATGAAGAACAGTTCGGTGGAACGGATGTCGGCATCGCATTCCACAATCTGAACATGATGCGAGAATTAACAAACCCTGCTGGGATAGAAGGCAAGTAACGCCAACTGTCCCGGCAGGGCTTTTTTCGGGTCTTGACACTTGTTACATTATATTATACACATCTCGGAGGAAAGCCAGATACTCTTCGCTGGGATGCTCCGCGATGTCCTTGCATTTGATGTGTCTGACGGTCCCCAGGTTGGGTGTTTTCAAGCACAGAACTGGTTCATCACATACGGCGTATTTCATGAAATTGAGCGCCGGGGTGTCTGGGTTCAGATTGTCCTGTGTAGGAAGGACGCGGACGCTCTCTTCATCGACAAATAGAGTTCCTTCTTCCCATGTGCCGAGGTAGAGTTCGCCATACTCAAAATCTCCGAGGCTTCGTCTTTCGGTCTGTAGTTCTGATGAGAATCTTCTTCTGAACTCGGTGTAGCGATCGGGCAGGGAGGAAGCGGAAGCACCACCAAATCTATCTGCCTGATCTGGTTCCAACACAGAGTGAATAAAGCCTTTGATATAGCTCGAAGGGAGGGTGAGAAAGCTGTAACCAAGAATCAGGGCCATGTTGTGCTCGTCCTGCTGTAGTTTGTGTTGGAGCAGGAGCGTGATATATCGGATGGTGTAGTCAATCTTGCTTGCCGCGATATTCTTTTGCTCCTCCTCTGCAGCTAGCTCGGCTTCGATTTCCTTTTTGATACGCTCGTACTCGGCTACTTCGGTATCGGTGGATTCCCTGATCGCCGGAACGGAGCGTAGTTTGTTCTTGCCACCAATGCAGACCTTCACATTTGCAGTGGCCTTGCCGCAGTCAGGGCAGCGGTCAGGTAGGGTTTCTGCCGGGAAGGTGTAACGGCAAGCATTACAGGTGTATAACTTCATTGTGGGATTCTCCTTTATATGGGAACATGCGTTTCTGGCGGGTGTGGACGGGGTATTTTACAGATGATAGTTACCGCAAGGATCGTAGCCTTGGGAGATCAGGTCATCCCTTGTACCGGTGTAGTACATGCTCACAGTCTTGTAGCGAGATGAGATGTTCAAAACAGTCTTTCTTATTATTCTCTTCTTTATATATACTCATATATTTATTATC
>RZYZ01000525.1 GCA_009930125.1 Clostridia bacterium
ATATGTGGTTAAAGCAGGAAATCAAATGGATGCCCATGGATAAGTGGGACCTTTGTAATTTCACTGTAGACCCGGAAGAGCTAAAAGGGCGAGTCTGCTACGGGGGTCTGGACCTTTCATCCACCAGCGACATCACAGCCTTTGTGCTGGTGTTCCCACCTCAAGAGGAAGGAGACAAGTTTCAGGTGCTCCCATACTTTTGGATACCAGAGGAGACCCTTCATCAGCGGGTGAAAAGAGACAGCATTCCCTATGACATCTGGCACAGGCAGGGACTTCTTAACCTTACAGAAGGAAATGTGGTTCACTATGGATTCATAGAAAAGTTCATCGAGCGACTTGGTGAGAAATACAACATCAGAGAAATCGTCTATGACCGCTGGGGTGCAACGCAAATGAGTCAGAACCTTGAGGGAATGGGATTTACCGTGGTTCCATTTGGTCAGGGCTTTAAAGACATGTCACCGCCCACAAAGGATCTGATGAGACTCACCTTAAGCAAGCAGATTGCCCATGGCGGGCATCCGGTTCTTCGATGGATGGCAGATAACATTGTGGTCCGGACAGACCCTGCTGGAAACATCAAGGTGGACAAGGAAAAGTCCTCAGAAAAAATCGATGGTATCGTGGCCATGATCATGGGTCTTGCCAGAGCCACAGTGAATCCACCGGATGATGATGGATCCATTTACGATGAACGAGACATGATCATTTTAGGATAGAAGGGGGTGAACATAGATTATGGCGAACTTTTTCAAATGGCTTTTTAAGGCACGTGCAGAACCCACTGACAGTGTCAGCAGTGCTCCCAACTTTTATATGGGGCAAAGCATATCGGGTAAAATCGTCAATGAGCGAAGCTCCATGCAGACCACGGCAGTCTTTGCCTGTGTAAGGATCATTGCAGAAACGGTGGCATCTTTACCCCTTCACACATACCAGTACAAAGGGGACGGAAAGGAGAAGATATACACCCACCCGCTTTACCGGATTCTCCACGATGAACCAAATCCGGAGATGACGTCTTTTACCTTAAGGGAGACCATGATGACCCACATCCTCCTTTGGGGAAATGC
>RZYZ01000526.1 GCA_009930125.1 Clostridia bacterium
AGCCCTTCGGCGCATCTGCGGATCTTCTTAAAGATCCCATCGCCTTCTGGGACTATAAAAGAAGAGTCATGGCCTACTCCTGGCTGAAGGGTCTTCCCCTCACAAATCTCACAAATCTCTATGAAGCCTGGTATATTCTCAAATTTCTCTGTCAGGAGATTCATAACACCAGAGCAAGAAAGCTGGGTAGAGACATGGCCGCATTAGAGGTAGAGAGTTCGCCAGAAGTCCTTGAAGCGTTTCGCAGAGAGGTTCTTCTGATTCTCACTAAACCATCCAGTCCCGCCAGAATCAGAGGCAGCCTCTGGAAAAACTACAGCAATCAGCTGAAGAAGACGAAAACGACTCTGGCCGGCATCAAGACCCCAGAGGACCCGAGAAGCGAGGAGACGCTTCTGGAAGAACTTCGGATTCTGGAGAAAGAAGCCCTTGCCACGAGACTTTTCTTCGGCACCTCACCGATCCTATACAAAGATACCCATGAGAAAGATGCAGAAAAGTCGAAATAATAACATTTTGTACAACACTCAGAAATAAATCTGATTTATAATAAGTATATATACCTGAAGCTGACAAAAAATACCAAGGAGGAAACCGTAATGCAATTTTTAAAACTTTATCTCATGACCCTGGTCATCTTCTTTCTCGTTGACATCGTATGGCTCGGCGTCATATCCAAAAAACTCTACAAGGAATATCTGGGTCATCTCATGGGACCGGTGAACTGGCCCGCAGCACTGATCTTCTATGCCATGTTCATTGCAGGACTTGTATTTTTCGTCATAAATCCAGCCATCGAAAAGCAGAGCCTCTTCTATGCAGTCTCTGTCGGTGCATTCTTCGGACTCATCACCTATGGCACCTATGATCTGACGAATCTGGCTACACTGAAGGACTGGCCCGTGACCATCACCATCATCGATCTGATCTGGGGAACCTTTTTAAATGCAGCCACCGCCGGCATCACCTATTATGTGGCAACGAACCTGTTCAATATTAGATAAGTCAGAAGGAGAACGAGGATTATGAGTATAACTTATTTAGACAGTGAAAAAATCTATTATTCCTTTCTATC
>RZYZ01000154.1 GCA_009930125.1 Clostridia bacterium
GCCTTGGCCTCATAATCCATCTCATAGTGGACTCTGTAGACCTCATCCTTGTCCGGCAGGCTCAGGAAGCCATCCGGTATGGACATTCTTTCCTTCACTTCCACATCGGCTTCCGGCACGGTGAAGTCCAGTCCGTTCTTGGTGAGAATTCTCACAAAGAGCGGCACCTGAGGCAGTTCCACCATGTGCAGCTGATCCTTGTTCTCATAGATGTAGTCCTTGTACACCTTTGGAAGCAGCTCTCCCAGGGTGTTTTCATAAAGCACTCTATGCTTCTCCAGAATCACCGACACAAGCTTCTCATCCTTTCTCAGCTTCAGGGCGATGATCTTGGAGTAATTGGTCTTGAAGCTCTCCAGATCCGTTCTCTTGAGAGACCCTCTGGATGTGATGTACTTGAAGCTTCCTTCCTCCTGTCCGTCCATGGTGAAGGCCCCGATGATGGACTCTTCGTTGAAGTCGATGCCCTTGATGTAGTTGTCCATGCGGACACCCTTATCCTTCCACTTGTGCTCCGGCACATCCATGGTCTTCAGCTGATAGAGCATGCCTGAATCCGAGAAGATGTAGAGCACATCCTTGGTGTTGCTCTCCAGAAGCACCGCCAGCTCGTCCCCTTCTCTGAAGTCGATGGAGGACTCGTCAGTTGTGACCCTCTGGTAGTTCTTCAGCGGCATGCGCTTGATGAAGCCTTCTCTGGAAATGGTCACCACCACATCTTCCTGAACAATGATGTCCATGGCGTCGATGACCGCTTCCTCCTCATCCTTGATGATCTCTGTTCTTCTTTCGTCCCCGAAGTCTTCGGACACTTCCAGAAGCTCCTTCTTCACCAGGTTGTCCAGGGCTTTCTGGCTGTTTATGACCTTTTCCAGGGACTTGATGAGCTTGGAAAGCTCATTGTGTTCCTTGACATAGGCTTTCAGTTCCAGTCCTGTCAGTCTGTAGAGCATGAGCTCCAGTATGGCCGTGGCCTGTTCTTCGCTGAAGCCGTATTCCTTCACCAGGTTTTCTCTGGCATTGGTCTTGGAACTGGATTCCCTGATGGTCTTTATGACCTGATCCATGATGTCGATGGCCTTCATGAAGCCTTCCACGATATGAAACCGCTTCATAGCCAGATCCAGTTCCTTCTTCGTTCTTCGAAGAACCACTTCTCTCTGATGCTCCACATAATAGCGGATGATGTCCTTCAGACCCATGGTGGAGGGTTTGCCCTTATAGAGCGCCACCATATTGAAGTTGATGTTGATCTGAAGATCGCATCTCTTGTAGAGATACAAAAGAATCTTCTCCGCCGTCTCCAGATCGATCTGCTTCTTGAACTCGATGACCGCCCGGACACCGTTTCTGTCGGACTCGTCCCTGATGTCCATGATGCCGTCCAGCGCCTTCTGATGCTTCTTGTCCGCCGTCATGGCGGAGATCTGCTGCAGAAGCTTGGCCTTATTCTTTCTGTAAGGGAACTCCGTCACCACGATGGCGAATCGGCCCGTGGTGAGCTTCTCCACCTTGGCATTGGCGCGAAGGACCACTTTTCCTTCTCCCTTTTCATAGGCTTCCTTCAGAGAGTCTCCTCCGATAAGGACTCCTCCTGTAGGAAAGTCCGGCCCTTTGATGTGCTGCATGAGTCCGGACACATCCATATCCGGATCATCGATGTAGGCGCAGACCGCGCCTATGCTTTCTCTCATGTTGTGAGGCGGAATGTTTGTCGCAAGACCGACGGCAATACCGAAGGCGCCGTTGACCAGAAGGTTCGGATAGCGCGATGGCAGAACCTTGGGCTCCAGCTCCGTATCCGAATAGTTGTAGACGAACTCCACCGTATCCTTGTCGATGTCTCGAAGCATCTCTTCCGCCCCGCGGGAGAGCCTGGCCTCCGTGTATCTCATGGCTGCCGCGCTGTCTCCGTCGATGGAACCCCAGTTCCCATGGCCGTCAATAAGGGGCATTCTGGTGCTGAAGTCCTGGGCCAGAATCACCATGGCATCGTAGACCGATGAATCTCCATGGGGATGGTACTTACCCAGAATGTCTCCGACGATTCGCGCGGATTTATAGTAGGGCTTATCATGAAAAGCCTTCAGCTGATAAGCGCCGTATAGAATTCTTCTATGAACGGGTTTCAGTCCGTCTCTGACATCCGGAAGGGCTCTGTCCTTGGCCACTTCCACCGCATAGGGCAGGAAGTTGTCCGGCATAGCCTCTTCCAGAGGGACATTCAGGATATTGTTGTCTGTTGGAATCTGATTTTTACTCGCCAAAATGTCACCTCCTAAAATTCTGCGTGTTTATAGATGTATTTCTTACGCGGTTCTACCACGTCGCCCATGAGAAGAGAAACCATTCGCTCCGCTCTGGCCGCATCGTCGATGGTGACCCGCAGAAGCGTCCTCGTTTCAGGGTTTAAGGTCGTTTCCCACAGCTGGTCCGGATTCATCTCTCCCAGACCTTTGAACCGCTGGATGTTAAAGCCAGAGCCGATTTCCTTCTTGGCTGCATCCAGCTCCTCATCGGAGTAGGCGTATCTCTGCACCGTGCTCTTCTTACCGGTCTTGTAGACCTTGTAGAGGGGCGGCTGGGCAAGATAGAGCATGCCGTTTGTGATGAGCGGTCTCATATACCTGTATATGTAGGTGAGCCAGAGGGTCCGGATGTGGTAGCCATCCACGTCCGCATCGGACATGATGATGATCTTCCCGTATTTCACATCCTCCAGCTTGAAGCTGGTCAGGGTCCCTGTACCGATGGCGGTGTTGAAGAGCCTCAGCTCTTCCGAGCCCAGTACATTCTCCAGCTTCTGCTTTTCCGTGTTCATGATCTTTCCCTTGGAGGGCATGATGGCCTGGAATCTTCGATCCCTTGCCTGCTTGGCGGACCCTCCCGCCGAGTCTCCCTCCACCACGATGAATTCAAGAACGTCTTTATCTCTGGAGGTGGCCACGGCGACCTTTCCTGCCAGAGGAGAGGTTCCCTTACCCACCTTTTTACGCTCCGCATCACTGATCTTCTTGATCTTCTCTCTGCGCTTCGCCGCTTCCAGGGCGTTATTGATGAGATTCGTGGCGATGTCCTTGTGGTCTTCGATCCACTCGTAGAACTTGGTGTAGCTCAGGTCATTCATCAGCGTATAGGCTTCGGAGTTTCCAAGCTTGTTCTTGGTCTGTCCTTCGAAGATGGGATTGGTGAGCCGGATCTTCACGATGGCCGTCATCCCCTCACGAAGATCATCTCCTTCGAAGTTCTTGTCCTTGGCCAGATTGAGCTTCTTGGCCCACTCCTTGAAGGCTCTCGTCATACCGGTCTTAAAGCCCGTCTCATGGGTGCCCGCTTCACTGGTGGGAATGTTGTTGACATAACTTGCGATGTTCTCCAGAGAGGAGTCTGTGAACTGCACGCAGACCTCCCCTTCCAGGGAAATGTTTCCGATGCTGCGCTCTCCTTCAAAAAGGATGGGCTCCTGATGGATGACGGTCTTACTCTCATTGAGGTATTCGATGAAGTCTAGAAGACCCCTTTCACTGTGGTAGGTCTTCTCCACTTCCTCTTCGCCTCTTCTGTCCCGAAGAATCAGGGTGATGCCCTTGTTCTGGAAAGAAAGCTCCATCATTCTCATATCGATGATCTCGAAGCGGTAGTCGATGGTGCTGAACACTTCCGGATCCAGCATGAAGGTCACCTTGGTACCCTGCCGGTTGGTCTTTCCCAGGATCTCCAGCTTCGTCACCGGGGTTCCGGGCATGATTCTACCGAATTTCTCGTCATAGGCATGCTCAAATCGCTGCCTGTAGATTCTGCCGTCCTTGTGCACTTCCACTTCCAGCCACTTGCTTAAAGCGTTGACCACGGAAGCCCCCACGCCATGAAGTCCCCCTGAGGTCTTGTAGTTTTCATGATTGAATTTACCCCCGGTATGGAGCTCCGTGTAGACCATCTCCACACCGGAGATCTTCTTCGTAGGGTGAATCCCCACGGGAATGCCTCTTCCGTTGTCGATGATGGTGACGCTCTTGTCCTTGTTCAGGATCACATACGCCGTGTCTCCGTATCCGTTGGTGATCTCATCTATGGCATTGTCTAGTATCTCCCACACACAGTGGTGCACACCCTTGGGTCCTGTAGACCCGATGTACATACCTGGACGAACCCGTACGGGTTCCAGATTCTCCAGGGATGTGAGATCCGTGACACTGTAATTCCCTCTTTTTTCTTCCATGCTTCCCTCCAACTATCTGTTTTCGCCTAAAATCCGAAGGTGAATAGCTCTACATCGATGGTGATCTTTGTGAGCTTCGCTCCGGGGTCTGTGATCTCTCTGTCCCATAACATGGGTGTCATAAGCAGGAGATCATCTGCATAGGCTTCCACATTTTCTATAGCCCTTATTTTTCTTTCACTGAGCACCTTCGCATGATCTCTGAGATGCGATACGATCTCGTGATTCTTGTATTCCGACATTCCGTAGAGCCTGCGAAGCTCCTTGAGATAGGCGGAATCCGGAATGACCTTCACGCAGAATCCATCTTCCTTCAGGACTCTTCTGAAGTCCTTGTAGTTCACCGGAGACAAAATGTTCACGATGACATCGAAGGTGTTCTCCTGAAACGGCAGATGGGAAAGATCCGCCACGAAGTAGAGCACCTCGTTGTCTTTTCTTCCGGCAATGCTGATGCCGTCCTTACTGAGATCCACACCGATGAGCTCCGTATCGATTCCTTTTTCGGTGAAATATCTTCCGATCATCTCGATATGGCTGCCGTCACCGCATCCGGCGTCCAGGATCCGGAGGGTTTCCCCTTCTTTTCCGCTGGCAAGATAATGCGCGTAGATCTCTTCGCAGACACCTGTTATGATCTCATTGAAGAAACCATGGGCGATGACTCTTTCTCTCGCCTCCAGCATATTCATGTTGTAGTTCTCTTCTCCATACCCCAGCACAAAGTTGACGGTTCCCTTTTTTGAGATGTCGTAGGTATGACCGGAAGCGCACTTCAGGCTCTTTCCTTCCACTGTGAATGTGCTGCCGCATTTGGGGCAGTGAAGGACATCTAATTTCTTCATCTGGATGATTTTCTTATCGATTTTCTTCACACTTGCTCTCTCCTATCTTCAGGTGGAAATGCTTCTTCCCCTTATATCCTGAGCAGATTCTTCTTATTCATTCTCATATCGTCAGATCGTCCATCCCTTCTGAGTGCCCGAATTATAGGCATCACAAAGGATACGGAATCTGACTCCAACATTAAAATTATAGCAGAAAAACGACCATACTAAAAATGTTCTCTCATATTCCTCTGAAAACTGTGAGACAGTAGCGGGAAATCCCCTTCAGGCTCCTGGAAAATGAAATG
>RZYZ01000527.1 GCA_009930125.1 Clostridia bacterium
GCGTCAGTGCGATGACATTGCTTTGATTGACGCTACCCACTTTCGTTGTGATATAATAGTTTCCTTTGTTCCAGTCCACCCACACGCCGTAGATCTTATCCATATAGGCATAGGCAAAATGAAACTCTGCAGATCCGTTCTTCTTCCTGATGAACTTATCACTGTCCATGTAGAATTTATTGCCGTAGGCATGCTCTGCGTATTCAGTACCCTTTACGATGTCGAAGAACTGCGTCTTCGCTTTGGCATCTCGATAGCTCTGGTCCTGCCAGATGCACACCATGATAGGACCCAGCTTATTATAGGTCTTATAAGGTGGCTTCAGCCTGATCTTGTAGCGCATGAAGTAGATGTTGACCATGGAGAAGGCATTGGCCAGGAAGAACACCCTAGTCTGATCTCTTAATCTATCTACGGTTTCGTAGAAGTTTTCAAAGACCGCCACTTCCTTGTCACCTGTGCCCAGGTAACGAGATCCGACTCCATCCACCATGAATTCCTCAAAGATGATGTAATGCACGTTGGAGTAGTTGACGGACTTTCTTTTCATGGAAGTGGAAAGACTGACTGCATATCCCATGATCTTACCATCGAAATACAGATTCTTTCCCTTTGCATGCATCTCATGACCTTCAAACTTTCCTTCTTTTATCAGTGCATCGAAGAGAGTAGGAAGAGAGTCATCCAGCTCTTCCTTGTACCTTCGCAGGTATATGAATTCCTTTCCGTACTTCTGAAACTGCCTGACGCAGTATTCCAACGTTCCGAAGGACTTACCACCACCACGATCCCCAACGATGAAGTTGAACAGACAGTTATACGTCATCAGTCTGTGAGGGTTAAACCAGTTGATCTGCATTTCCATCTGTTCCATTTCATCTACCTCCTATGCTTTCATTTCATTGAGCTTATGCTTGATTTCCAGAATATTTTCCTTGAGATCCTCATAACCAGCCAGGGCCATAGATAAAGTTGCAATAGTTTCCCTGTACTGTTCCTCTCTTTTATCATTTGTTTTCATTACATAATACAATAATGCGATGAACAATGCTGCGAATGTGATTTCACCACCGC
>RZYZ01000528.1 GCA_009930125.1 Clostridia bacterium
GGACTCAAGCGATATTCATAAACAGTTTCAAGGGAATAATTGTTTTGTGAATGGTTTGTATTATGATAGAATAGACTGGTTAGAAAAATCGGGCAGGTGAAAGATTATGTTAAATCTCTACATTACAAGACATGGAGAAACAAAATGGAATACAGAAGGCAGACTTCAGGGCTGGATGAATTCACCTTTGACAGAGAAAGGGATTCTTCAGGGCCAGAAACTGAATCAGGCTGTGAAAATGTATGGTATCCAGAAGATCTATTCCAGTCCCAGCGAAAGAGCGCTGAAGACAGCCATTTCAGCCAAAGGAAAGCTTGGCGTTGAAATTGAGCTCATGGATGAGCTCAAAGAAATGAACATGGGACAGTGGGAAGGGAAAACCCTGGACCAGATCAAGGAAAGAGAACCGGAGAATTTTGAGAACTACTGGCTGAGACCCCATCTGTTCGTGAAGAACACGGGGGAGAATTTTGATGAAATGCTCGCACGTACAAAGAGAGCGTTAGATAAGATCGTACAGGAGAATCCGGAGGGGAATGTGCTCATCGTGACCCATGGAGTTACGCTGAAAGCGCTAATGAGCCATTACTCGTCCGAAGGATTCATAGAATTCTGGACTAAGCCTGTGGTGGAACAGGCAAGCATATCCATGGTCAGAGTAAAGGACCAGGAAAAAGGTGAAATTCTGCTGTATGGAGATACGAGACATTTTGATGAGATGGAGATGAAATAATGAATGCTGAGATCATGGCAGTTGGTACAGAACTGCTTTTAGGAGACATCGTCAATACCAATGCCCAGTATCTGGCCAAGGAACTGGCTCTGCTTGGTATGGGCATCTACAGACAGACCACCGTGGGTGACAATGAGGAGAGGCTGAAAAAGGCTCTTCTAGAGGCGCTGAAGGAATCGGAAATCATCATCACCACAGGTGGTCTGGGGCCCACACCGGATGACATCACAAAGGAAGTGTCCGGAATGGTTCTTGGAAAAGAGCTTGTTCTGCATGAACCTTCCTATGAAGTGATCCTGTCCTACTTCAAGCACAATGACAGAGCCATGGCCAATGGC
>RZYZ01000529.1 GCA_009930125.1 Clostridia bacterium
TGGCTCTGCAGCTGCTGCGGGACTTCTCATGGCAATCCATCTGATCATCTCATGGGTTTTATCCAGAAAAATGTAGCACTAACAAGATGCGGTTTCACAATACGGGTCAAGAAACGTATTTTCTCTTCTGGTATCCTAATGGTAGGAGGAAGTCTATGAAGCGTTGGGAAAAAATCAATGCTGTACAGAAGATGCAGGATTATGTGGAAAGCCATATTCATGAGCAGATCACACTGAAGAATCTGGCAGATGCAGCAGGGTATTCTCCCTGGCATGCCGCAAAGATCTTCAAGGAACTATTGGGTAAGACTCCCTTCGAGTATATCCGCTCTGTAAGACTCAGTCAGGCTGCGCTGGTGCTTCGTGACCAGCATGAGAAGGTTGTGGATGTGGCCTTGGATTTTGTCTTTGATTCTCATGAGGGATTCACCAGAGCATTTTCCAGAGAGTTCGGCATTGCGCCGAAAAGATATGCCAAGGAGAAGAAGCCAGTGAAGATTTTCATGCCCACTCGGATCAGAGACTACTACCTGATGATTCAGAAAGGAGAAGTGAAAATGGATAAGGAAAAGAAGGCGAGTACGGTATATGTGCAGGTGGTGGAACGTCCGGAAAGAAAACTGATTCTCTTAAGAGGAAAGAAGGCGACGCATTATTTTGAATACTGCGAGGAGGTAGGCTGCGATGTATGGGGGATTCTCTCTTCCATCTCGGAAGCACTGTACGAACCAGCCGGATTCTGGCTGCCGGACCATCTTATAAAGAAAGAGACGTCCAAATATGTGAAGGGAGTAGAGGTTTCAGCCGACTATGAAGGCGCGGTCCCAGAAGGCTTTGAGATGATCACCCTTCCACCTTGCAAGATGATGGTCTTTCAGGGCGAACCCTATGAGGATGAGCAGTTCGGAGAAGCCATTGAAGACCTCTGGAAGGTGATGAATGAATATAAGCCTGAGCTCTACGGATTCACCTATGCGGATGAAGACGGACCAAGATTTCAGCTGGAGCCTCAGGGCTATAGAGGATACATTGAAGGAAGACCAGTGAGAAGTCTGAACAAGTGAATCACC
>RZYZ01000530.1 GCA_009930125.1 Clostridia bacterium
GTCTTGACCTGTCCTCCACCAGTGACATCACTGCTTTTGTTTTAGTGTTTCCACCGTTAGAAGAGGGAGATAAGTTTCAGGTGCTCCCTTACTTCTGGCTTCCGGAGGAGACCCTTCATCAGCGGGTGAAAAGAGACAGCGTTCCCTATGACATCTGGCACAGACAGGGACTTCTAAATCTCACAGAAGGAAACGTAGTTCATTATGGATTCATCGAAAAGTTCATCGAGCGCCTTGGTGAGAAGTACAACATTAGAGAGATCGTCTATGACCGGTGGGGGGCCACACAGATGAGTCAGAACCTAGAGGGTATGGGTTTTACAGTTGTACCTTTTGGTCAGGGCTTTAAGGATATGTCCCCACCTACAAAGGATCTGATGCGCCTTACTTTAAGTAAGCAAATCGCTCATGGTGGGCATCCGGTCTTAAGATGGATGGCAGATAATATTGTGGTCAGAACGGACCCGGCTGGAAACATCAAGGTGGACAAGGAAAAATCATCTGAAAAGATTGATGGTATCGTGGCGCTGATTATGGGTCTTGCCAGAGCAACAGTGAATCCACCGGATGACGAAGGATCCATTTATGATGAACGGGACATGATCATTTTAGGATAGAAGGGGGTGAACAACAATTATGGCGAACTTTTTTAAATGGCTCTTTAAGGCAAGGGCAGAACCCACAGATAGTGTCAGTAGTGCGCCGAACTTTTATATGGGGCAAAGTATCTCTGGGAAAATAGTCAATGAGAGAAGCTCAATGCAGACCACAGCGGTTTTTGCCTGCGTGAGAATCATTGCAGAGACGGTGGCATCTTTACCTCTTCACACTTACAGGTATCAAGGTGACGGAAAAGAAAAGATGTACAGCCACCCACTGTATAGGATTTTGCACGATGAACCTAATCCGGAGATGACGTCCTTTACCTTGAGGGAGACCATGATGACCCACCTTCTTCTTTGGGGAAATGCCTACTGCCAGATCATTCGAAATGGCAAAGGGGAAGTGGTGCATTTGTATCCTTTGCTTCCAGACAAGATGACAGTGGATAGAGACAAGAATGGTAA
>RZYZ01000155.1 GCA_009930125.1 Clostridia bacterium
CACCTATGGATGTGGATTTTGCCCAGTGGTACACGGATATCGTCAAGAAAGCGGAGATGATCGAATACTCCACAGTCAAGGGAGCGGTGATCTTAAGACCTTACGGATATGCTTTATGGGAAAACATTCAGGGGTATCTGGATAGAAAGTTCAAGGAGACAGGGCACGAGAATGTCTACATGCCTATGCTGATTCCAGAGAGTCTTCTTCAGAAAGAGAAGGACCATGTGGAAGGATTTGCACCAGAAGTGGCATGGGTCACCCATGGCGGTTCCGAGCCTCTTGCGGAAAGACTCTGCATCAGACCTACATCAGAGACACTTTTCTGCGAGCATTTCTCAAACATCGTCCAGTCCTACAATGATCTGCCAAAACTGTACAATCAGTGGTGCAGCGTCATCAGATGGGAGAAGACCACAAGACCATTCCTCAGAACTTCCGAGTTCCTGTGGCAGGAAGGGCACACCATCCATGCCACTGCAGAAGAGGCGCAGGATGAAACCATTAAGATGCTGAACGTCTATGCGGACATGATGAAGAACTTCCTGGCCATTCCAGTGATCAAGGGAAGAAAGACCGACAAGGAGAAGTTTGCAGGAGCAGAAGCGACCTACACCATCGAAGCGCTGATGCATGACGGAAAGGCCCTTCAGTCCGGTACCAGCCATAACTTCGGTCAGGGCTTTGCTGAAGCCTTCGACATCACCTATACAGGAAAAGACGGCAAACTTGCCCATGTCCACCAGACCAGCTGGGGACTGTCCACAAGAGTCATCGGTGCCATCATCATGGTGCACGGAGATGATTCAGGACTTGTGCTTCCTCCAAGAGTGGCACCCACACAGCTTGTGATCATCCCAGTGGCGCAGCATAAGGAAGGAGTCCTGGAGAAAGCGGAAGAGCTGAGAGAAAGACTTTCCAAAGTGGTCAGAGTCAAGGTGGATGCATCAGACAAGAAGCCAGGATGGAAATTCAGCGAATATGAGATGAAGGGTGTTCCAGTGAGACTGGAAGTAGGCCCAAAGGATATTGAAAACAATCAGGTGGTGCTGGTGAGAAGAGATACCAGAGAGAAGATCTTCTTATCCATGGATGAGCTGGAAGAGAAGCTTCCTGCTCTGCTTGATGAAATCCATGATGCCCTTTATGAGAAGGCGCTGGAGCGCATGACCACCATGACAAGCACTGCGGTGACACCAGAAGAGATGCGAGATGCTGCGGACAACAAACCGGGGTTCATCAAGGCCATGTGGTGCGGAAAGCTTTCCTGTGAAGAGAAGATCAAGGAAGAGTATGGACTCTCCTCCAGATGCATGCCTTTTGAACAGGAAGAGCTCAGCGATAGCTGCATCTGCTGTGGTCAAAAAGCGGAGTCTCTGGTTTACTGGGGAAAAGCATACTAAAAGAAAACATAGCAATAGAACAGAATGCAGAGGAAAATCAGAAATGACTTCCTCTGTATTTTTTCTACTATATTCATGGTGCGTATACGCTTTCTTCATGGTGATACCTTATAATACAGGTAACAGAAGAAAAGGATACGAGTTATATCAGGAACTGTGAAAGGAGAGAGAATGATGCTGAAACTGGAAGATATACTGAAGGGAGATTATGAACTGCGCTCGGTGAAGGATCGAGAAGGAGACAAGGACTACTTCATCGATAACTACGGGAAACCTCTTATTCTAAGGTATAAAATTGAGATGGAGTTTTTTCAGGTGTCCACTATCCTCATACGAATCGGTCAAGGAGATATTTTCTCCGTCCATTTTCTCATGGACAGAGATCTTCTTTCCGCCATGTCCTTCATTGAGCTGGATGCAAGAGACCATTACATTGACTATTCCATCGATGAGCAGAATAGCAGGCTGGTCATAAGACAGAAGGAAGAATCTCCCCGAGCGTTCTAGATACAAGTCTTATGGAATACTGCTAGAAATCGCACCGGTCTGTGAATCCTGCAGGTGGAACCCCCAGTGCGCTGATGAGCCTGGCCCAGTAGTTCACCTGAGCGGCTGTGCTTGCCAGGATGACAATCTCGCGCTCTGTGAATGCCGATTTGATTTCTTCCATGAAGGATTCCTGGATCATGACAGGCGTCTCTGAAATAAGCTTTGTGTATTCCACTGCCAGGCGCTCTGGCCTGGTGAAAGTGGTGACTTCATCCAGGGGGATTCTACCGGAAAGGGCACTGATTTCCTCTTCGGAGATGTTTTTCCTGTCATACTCGAAGGAATTCATGTCGATGCAGAAAGGACAGGCAGGAAGAATGGATGCCTGCATCCTTACCAGCTGGAGGATGCGAGGAGAAAGATCTTTCTTTCCATGGGCGACTAGAGACTCCATGACTCCGGAACTGATGGCGACCTTCGGGTACCAGGCGAGAAGCTTGGGCACCAGGAGGTCCTTTTTTGTCACTTTCTTTGAGACCATAAGTCCAAGCTTTATATAGAAGGGGATCTTATCCGGGGGTCTGATGTAGGCTTTGTCTTTCATATCTTTCACTCCTCAGGATTGTTATTACGTGTCTTTCTATGCTCATCTTATCATCTTGAAAGTCGGATGCAAATGGTAACGGATGATACGGCTCTAGAATGGAAGACCATAAGGAAAAGCACGCATTAAATTGCGTGCTTTTCCTTATGGCTGGGTATGAAATTAAAGATTACAGTTCCTCTGACTGGACGGGTGTCTTTGTTGTACTGGCTTTGATGGCAAGCAGGGTGATACCGAAGAGCAGTGCGAAAAACAGCTTCTTCTTGTTCAGTTTCATAACGATCCCTCCCGTGTTATATTTCTATTCCTGTATTTCAATGGTGATCATATACTCCATGTCCGTATGGGGGATGGACTGTTTCACCAGTTTGAATTTCATACCCTTGGACTTCATGGCGATGATCATATAGGCCAGAGCGATGCCCATATCGATCTTGTTCAGCGACGTGAAGAACTTGCTTTTGATGAATCCCAGCTTCACTCTCATGAGATGAATTCTGTTTCCATCCACACTGAAGCGCCAGGGCTGCGTATTGAAGGAGGAGGGAGCAAGCCTCACGGCTTCCAGGATAAACTTATATTTTCTCTTAACAGGGCCCTGGATGATGATGTCTTTCAAAGGACGCCTTTTGTAGTAATCCGCCTTCGGATAGAGTTCCAGAGGATTCTCGGGATTTCCGAAAGCGATGAAGAGAACAGGCTCCTGTTCCTCTTCCAGCGGTACATGCTTTTCAATGACGGATTTATCCACACTGGGATAGGTGATGCAGGTGGCGATACCCAGATCGTTCATGGCTAAGATCACATGAGCGATGGAGTAGCCTACTGCCTGCCGGAAACCGGACTGGGTCTTTGAGGTGACCACAATGAAATGTGGTGCTTTCACCTTGGTATAGGCGCCGATGATTCCGGTGGCTTTTTCCGAGAAGCTGCTGCCGTCTCGGATGATGTGAAAGTGCACGTCAAGTCCTTCGAAAAGATTCGGTGCGCGATGAAGAATATCTGAAACCCTAAGAAGAGAAGCTTCATCTAATATGTCCATGTTGAAGTTTCTTGTGGATCTCCTTCTGAAGATGTTCTCATATAATGCTTCCATTGTCCTCTCCTCCTAAGCGGGTTTTCTCTAATAGCGTCTGTCTATGAGTACGACCACCTGAGAGGAGATGCCTTCCTTGGCACCAGTGAAACCGAGTCCTTCCTCTGTGGTGGCTTTGATGTTCAGGTGATCCATGTCCAGTCCCAGCACCTCGCAGAGAATCCGCTTCATTTCCGGGATGTGGGGCTTCATTTTGGGTTCCTGAGCAATGATGACGCCATCAATGTTGATGATCTTGAAGTTTCTTTCCTTCAGCATGGTCTTGACGCGTCTCAAAAGATCCAGACTGTCGGATCCTTTGTATGCATCATCCGTATCGGGGAAGTGTGTGCCGATGTCACCAAGGGCCGCTGCCCCAAGGAGCGCATCCATGATGGCATGGGTCAGGACATCCGCATCGGAATGACCGAGCAGTCCTTTCTCATGGGGAATTCTGACACCTCCTAGGATGAGGTCTCTTCCTTCCACTAATCTATGTACATCATAACCGATTCCAACTCTCATAATGTCCTCCTAAATCAAGACGTTTTGGTTTTTCTTTCTTCTATTATAGCATGCAGTGATAAAAACGAAATCAATAATCTGATTCGTTATATTTTTGTTCGATTTATGAAAATCTCAATGAGAAAATCAGGCAAGGAACCCAGCAGGATTATCTTTTTCTTATAGACATGTGTATTTCACAATTGGATTGTTATTAAATTCAGGAAAAGTTAACAAATTAACAGCTGATACAGCGGTTGTTAAATAATAACACAATCTTTGATAATATTATAATAAACAATTGAAAAGGATTAAATTGCCATGTTTGTAATTGAAATGGGGTTTTTCTCACAAGATTCGTTAAAATGATGCCAATCAGAAAGCATATTATGTTTCAATATTTTTGTTTTATGTTATAATTATTCAGGAACTTAATAAGAATGACATAAATTATCGGGAGCAAATTCATTCTTAGTTTAAATCTTAACGAAATTCAGAAAGGTCGGGTGAACAGTATGTCAATATTAATTGGACCCATGAAGCTACATTTAAATGGGCACAAAGAATTGACGAGCTACGGGGAAGTTAAGAATATTGTCGCAGGGAAGAAGGTATATTTTCCTCTTCTGGCTTGCACGGATATTCTGGTCAATGCTGGAGATTATGTGAAAAAGGGAACCATGATCGCCAAGCGTAATGATCATTTTGTGGTACCTATTTTTTCTTCTGTCTGTGGGAAGGTTCTGGGTATAGAAGAAGTGGAACTGAAACACAATCCAGGACAGAGGATTGATCATCTCGTTGTGGAGAACGACGGATGTGAGGATTTTGAAAGGCCATTTGAACCACTGGATGCGGAAAAAGCATCTGTGGAGGAACTGGTGACTTTCATGATGAATGCCGGAATCGTAGGTTGCGGCGGAGCCGGATTCCCATCCTATGTAAAATACAGAGGAGCCAAGGGAATTCATACACTGGTGATCAATGCGGTGGAATGTGAACCATTCATCACTGCAGACTATAGAATCATGAACAATCAGGTGGAAGATCTTCTTTACGGCACAAAAGCCATGCTGAAGATGTCAGGCGCAAAAGAAGCGCTCATTGCCATCAAGACGACGAAGAAGGATCTCATCGCCAAGGTCAACGAAGCACTGAAGGGTCAGGACGCCATGAAAGTGGTGGAAGTGCCAGACATGTACCCCATGGGCTGGGAAAGAACCCTGATCTATGAAATCTTCAAGAA
>RZYZ01000009.1 GCA_009930125.1 Clostridia bacterium
AAGTTATGAATTCATGGGTGCACATGTTATTGAATTTGAAGGAAAGAAAGGGGTGCAGTTCACAGTATGGGCACCCAACGCCCAAAGCGTATTCATCGCTGGTGATTTCAATGACTGGGGATACGGAGAAATGTTTCCTCAGGGAACCACAGGAATCTGGACCGGTTTTGTGGAAGGAATTGGAGAAGATACTATCTACAAATACAGGATCCGAAGACATGACGGTTTCGAATTCCTGAAAGCTGACCCTTATGCGTTCTACTCGGAACTGAGACCGAAAACCGCTTCAGTGGTGAAGGACCTCACAGGTTTCAAATGGGAGGATGCCACCTGGCGTGCAAAAAACAAGCGTAAAAATCTTGATGCCAATCCCATGAACATCTATGAAGTTCACCTGGGATCCTGGAAGAGACACTGGGATGGACGGTTCTTCACTTTTTCCCAGTATATCGACGAACTGATTCCCTATGTAAAAGAGATGGGTTACACCCATATTGAGCTTCTGCCCGTCATGGAACACCCGCTGGATGATTCCTGGGGATACCAGATCACCGGATACTACAGCGTGACTTCCAGATACGGAGAGCCGAAAGAACTCATGCAGTTCATAAATGAATGTCATAAACAGGATATCGGCGTTATTCTTGACTGGGTACCTGCACATTTCTGCAGGGATTCCCATGGCCTCTACCTTTTTGACGGAACACCGACTTACGAATATCAGGATCCGAACAAGGCTTCCAACAACAGATGGGGAACAACCCATTTCGACTATGGAAAGCCTCAGGTGCACAGCTTCATCATCTCCAACGCAATTTTCTGGATGGACATGTTCCATGCTGATGGACTAAGGGTTGATGCAGTATCCGCCATGCTTTATCTGGATTATGATGATGGACCGTGGACACCAAACAAATATGGGGGAAATACGAATCTGGAAGGTGTAGATCTTCTCAAGAAGCTTAATACCACCGTGAAACAGGAGTTTCCTGCTGCACTGATGATTGCAGAAGAAAGTACGGCATTTCCGCTGATCACCCATGACGTAGACAGCAATGGTCTTGCCTTCACCCATAAATGGAATATGGGCTGGATGAATGATATCCTCCGGTATTTCGAACTGGATCCGTTATATAGAAAGAATCATCACAATCTCATCACCTTCTCCTTCATGTACGCCTTCAACGAGAATTTCATTCTGCCCATGTCTCATGACGAGGTTGTCCATGGAAAGAAATCTCTGCTGAATAAAATGCCAGGGGATGAACATATGAAGTTCCAGGGACTTCGAACCCTCATGACCTATATGATGTGTCATCCAGGGAAAAAAGTGAATTTCATGGGCAACGAGATTGCGCAATGGATGGAGTGGAGATTCAGAGAAGGGCTGGAATGGATCGGTCTCAAATATGAAATGCATCAGAAGCATCAGTATTTCATGAAAGAACTGAACAGCCTCTACAGAAATCATAAGGCCTTATACGAAATAGATGATTCCTATGACGGTATCGACATTCTGGATGCAGATAACAAAAATGAAAGTCTGTTTACGTTCATCCGTAAAGGAAAACAGCCAAGAGACTTTCTTGTGGTCATCTGCAACTTCACACCGGTCCAGAGGGACCATGTAAAAGTGGGGGTACCTTTCGAAGGACAGTACGAAGAGCTGCTGAACACCGAGCTGAAAGAATTCGGCGGTGCATGGGAATATTCCGAAAAAACATTCAATACAACTGAAGATCAGGTCAATGGAAAAGACTTCTCCTTAGAAGTCATAGCACCTCCATTATCTGTACTGATCATAAAACCAAAACGAATCAAGGGGGCGAAGTAATGAAAACTGAAATCATCGCAATGATCCTGGCAGGAGGACAAGGAACAAGGCTTGGAAAATTCACGAAAAATATCGCAAAGCCTGCAGTACCATTTGGAGGCAAGTATCGAATCATTGATTTTGTTCTGTCCAACTGTGCAAACTCCAACATGAACACTGTAGGTGTTCTGACGCAATACCAGCCGCTGATCCTCAATACCCACATCGGCATCGGTTCTCCATGGGATATGGATAGAAACGATGGAGGCGTCACCATCCTTCAGCCATACGCCAGCGCCACAGAAGAAAAATGGTTCCGTGGCACTGCTCATGCAATCTATCAGAATTTCTCCTATATCGAGGACTATGATCCCGATTTCATTCTTGTGCTTTCTGGAGACCACATCTACAAGATGAACTACGAATCCATGCTGGATTTCCATAAAGAGAAGGAAGCCGCACTGACCATCGCGGTCCTTGAAGTTCCATGGGAGGAAGCGCCCAGATTCGGTATCATGAATACCGATGAAGAACTGAGAATCAACGAGTTCGAAGAAAAACCGGAGAAACCGAAATCCAATCTGGCCTCCATGGGTATCTACATCTTCAACTGGAAACTTCTTAAAAAGTACATGAATAAAAACATCAATGCAGGAAAGAATATGGACGACTTCGGAAAAAATGTCATTCCTGAGTTCCTTAATGCCAATGAAAGAGTCTACGCCTATCCATTCCAGGGTTACTGGAAGGATGTGGGTACACTGGATTCTTTATGGGAAGCGAATATGGATCTTCTGGATCAGAACTCAGAGCTACAAATCAATGATCGCTCCTGGAAAATCTACTCCAAGAATCCATCCATGCCTCCGCAGTATCTATCAAAAACCGCTGATGTCAGAGATTCACTGATTGTGGAAGGATGCATCGTGCATGGAAAAATCCGCAAATCGATCCTTTCACCGAAAGTCATTGTGGGTGAAGGCACCGAAATCTATGACTCCGTCATCATGGAGGATGTGAAGATCGGTAAGAACTGCATCATAAGAAAAGCCATGATCGGTTCTCATTCCGTCATCCCCGACAATTCAACGATAGATGATAATGGAGAAATCGCAGTCGTAGGCGAATTCGAGATATTTAAGGAGGCGAAATAGATGCCAAGAAATAAACTATTCGGAATTGTGAATCTGAGTGAAAATGATTACTATATGAAGCAGCTGACGAACAACAGACCCTTAGCATCCATACCCTATTTAGGAAGATATCGTCTGATCGACTTCGCATTGTCCAACATGGTCAACGCCGGAGTGGGTACGGTGGGTATTTTCCTGAATGACAAATTCCGTTCTCTCATGGACCATATTGCAAACGGCAAAGAGTGGAACCTGGACAGAAAAAAAGGCGGCGTCTTCTACTTCTCGCCATTTTCCACCCCGGACATCCACAGTCAGTTAAGAGGAGACATCTCCACCTATTTCTCCAACATCGATTATCTGACGGAAGCTTCCGCAGATTATGCCGTGATCATGGGCACTTCCATGGTCTGCAACATCAATCTGCAGGATGTCTTCAAAAAGCACCTTGAAAGCAAGGCGGATATCACCGTTGTCTACAAGACCATAGCGGAAGATGATTTCGATTTCGAGCGATGCAACACCGTCAATACCAACGAATACAACAGCGTAATCACCTTCGGAAAGAACATCAGAAGACCAGATGCGCTCTCTGAAAAGAAGAAGATTTCTCTTGAGATTTTCATTGTGAAAAGAGAACTCCTGGTGGATATGATCACCGACGCGGTGACCACTGGAGAAAATGTGTATCTCAATGATGCGCTCCATAATGCAGTGACCAAGTATAAAGTACGTGGTTATGAATATGATGGTCTGGTGAAGAACGTCAGCTCCATTGAAAATTATTACAGCTCCAGCATGGATATGCTTGACGAAGACAATATCCGTGATGTCTTCTTCGGAGAAAACAAAATCCAGACAAAAGTCAAAGATGAAACACCCACCTATTACTCTGATGACAGCAAGGTGAGTAATTCCCTTATCGCCAACGGATGCAAGATCGAAGGCACCGTCATCAATTCCATCCTGTTCAGAAGAGTCAATGTGGCCAAGGGAACGGTCATCCGTGATTCCATCATCATGCAGAATACGAACATCAGTGAAAACTGCACGCTTGAAAATGTCATAACAGACAAACAGGTCGTCGTGACCAGCGGAACGGAGCTGAAGGGAAGCCCAAGAAATCCATTGGTTGTAAGCAAGGGCTCTGTTCTTTAGGAGGAAACTATGAAAATTTTATTCGCAACCTCAGAATGCTATCCGTTTCTGAAAACCGGCGGTCTGGCGGATGTTGCCTACGCACTGCCCAAGGAGCTGGTCACCTCCGGTGAAGACTGCCGCGTGATCATGCCCAACTACGGGACCATCAGCAAAGAGTATTCCGATAAAATGGAGCACCTTTTCGATACCACCGTCAAGGTCGGCTGGAGAGAACAGTACTGCGGTGTCAAGTATCTGAAGCATGAGGGAATCGACTACTATTTCATCGATAACATGTATTACTTCCACAGGGAAGCGCCCTACGGTTATTTTGATGATGGAGAACGTTTCTCTTTCTTCTCTCAGGCGATCCTTGAAATTCTTACCCGTATCGATTTCGTACCGGACATACTGCACTGCAACGACTGGCACACAGCTGTCATTCCTGTGCTCATCCGGACAAAATACAAATGGGAAAGCAAATTCCAGCAGGTGAAGACTGTTCTGACGATCCATAACCTGAGATTTCAGGGCATCTATCCGTCTGAAGTCCTTGGAAATCTTCTTGGCATCGGCAATGAGCTGCTGCAGGATTTCTGCTTTGAGTACTTCGGAAATGTCAATTTCCTGAAGGGTGGAATCAACTATGCGGATCTGGTCACCACCGTCAGCCCCACCTATGCGGAGGAGATCAAAACAGAATATTTCGGCGAAGGACTGCATGGCGTCATGCAGAAAGTGGATTACAAGCTGCGTGGCATCCTGAACGGCATCGACTATAAGCTTTTCAATCCTAGAACCGATAAAAATATTCCATTCACCTTCGGACTGCAGAAAATCGACGAAAAAGTGAAGAATAAGCTTGCTCTGCAGAAAGAACTTGGTCTGGATGAAAGAGAAGATGTACCGATGATCGGCATCATTTCAAGAATGACGGATCAGAAGGGGTTTGACCTGATTGCCGAAGGCATTGAAGAACTGCTATCTCAGGATCTTCAGCTTGTGGTGCTGGGAACCGGCGACAGACGTTATGAGGATATGTTCCGCTACTTCAGCTACAAGTATCCGAATAAGGTCTCGGCCAAACTGGCTTATAACGGGGCCCTGGCACAGAAGATCTATGCAGCGTCGGATCTGTTTCTGATGCCTTCCCAGTTTGAACCCTGCGGACTTTCTCAGCTTATGGCTTTGAGATACGGCACAGTACCGATTGTTCGCGAAACTGGTGGTCTCAAGGACACGGTCATTCCGTACAATAAGTTCTCGGGAGAGGGAATCGGATTCACCTTTTCAAATTATGACAGTTATGATATGCTACAAGCGATATATCGTGCGCTGGAAGCATATAAGGATAAGTCTGGATTCAGAAACATCATGCTTCAGGGTATGAGAACAGACTACAGCTGGAAGTCTTCAGCGAAAGTATATCAGGAATTGTACCGAGATATTCTTTAACAAAAGGAGTAACACTAGATGATAATAACAAAAGAACAGTTCAAAAAGGACTTTGAGAAGAAAATGCTCAAACTCTATGCACAGGAGGTGGAAGACTCCACCGTCCACATGCAGTATTTTACATTAGGCTATCTGATGAAGGAATACATTTCAGAAGGATGGGCAAGAACCACAAACAGATACACGAAATACGGGGAAAAGCAGGTTTATTACTTTTCCATCGAATTTCTGCTGGGAAGACTTCTCGCAAGTAATCTCTTGAATCTGGGCATCCGAAATACAGTGAGCGATGCTTTGAAGGATATGGGACTCAGTCTGAAAGAGATTGAAGATGTGGAAGTGGATCCAGGTCTTGGAAATGGTGGTCTGGGGAGACTGGCAGCTTGCTTCATGGATTCCATGGCGTCCTCAGGAATTCCTGGAAACGGAAACGGGATCCGCTACAAATATGGACTATTCCAGCAGAAGATTGTGGATGGTTACCAGGTGGAGCTTCCAGAAAACTGGCTGAGAGATGACAATGTCTGGGAAATCAGAAAGAGCGACAAGGCTGTGAAAGTTAGATTTTACGGTGATGCCTGGATGAAGCCCAAAGAAGATGGAAGCCTTGAACCGATTCACACCGACTATCAGGAAGTCCTTGCAGTACCTTATGATACCGCTCTTGTAGGATACGAGAACAAAACAGTGAATACCTTGAGACTATGGAATGCGGAAGTGCCGAACTATACCGACGATATTCAGGGAGAGCTGAATTTCAACAAAGTGCTTCTGAACAAGAGAGAAATCGAAAGCATCTCAGAGGTTCTCTACCCTGACGATTCTCATCATGAAGGACGAGTACTGAGACTGAAACAGGAATATTTCTTTGTGTCTGCAGGTCTACAGAGTATTGTGGCTCAGCATAAGGATTCCGGACACTCGCTCAGTGAACTTCATAACTATGTGGCTGTCCACATCAATGATACCCATCCGGCTGTGGCCATTCCAGAACTCATGAGAATCCTCATGGATGAAGAGGGGATGGAATGGGCTGAAGCATGGCACATCACTCAGAACACCATGAGCTACACGAATCACACCATCATGAGTGAAGCGCTAGAAAAATGGCAGATTGATCTGTTCAAAGAACTGCTTCCCAGAATCTACCTGATCATCAGCGAAATCGACCGCAGGTTCAGAGAGATCCTCAGCAGCAAATTCGGAGAAGACCAGAACCAGATCGAGAAAATGGCCATCATCTCTGGTGGTTATGTGCGAATGGCGCACCTTTGCATTCATGGGTCTCACAGTGTCAACGGCGTCGCGAAGCTTCATACGGAGCTTCTGAAAAGCCAGGAACTCAGGGACTTCTACATGCTCTATCCCTATAAGTTCAACAACAAGACCAACGGTATCACCCATAGAAGATGGCTGATGCTGGCGAATCCTGAACTCTCCGATCTTCTGGATGAAACCATCGGCAATTCCTGGAGAAGGAATCCTCAGGACCTGAAACTCTTCAAGAAGTATAAGAGAGACCCTGAAATCCAGAAAAAGGTGGAACAGATCAAAAGAAACAACAAGGAAAAACTGGCAGCATACATCAAGGAGAAGAACGGTATCATCGTGGATCCCAATTCCATCTTCGATGTTCATGTCAAGAGGCTTCATGCATACAAGAGGCAGCTTCTGAACGCTCTTCATATCCTGCATCAGTATCATGAAATTCTTGAGAATCCGAATTTTGAGATGCTGCCGAAGACCTATATCTTTGCCGCCAAGGCTGCACCTGGCTATTACTTTGCCAAGGAGATCATCAAATTCATCAATGCTCTTGCAGAACAGATCAACAACGATCCAAGAGTGAAGGACAGAATCAAGATCGTATTCCTTGAGAACTACAGCGTAACCCTGGCCGAGCAGATCATTCCGGCTTCTGAAGTTTCAGAACAGATTTCAACTACCACCAAAGAGGCTTCGGGCACAAGCAACATGAAGTTCATGATGAACGGTGCTGTGACTTTGGCTACACTGGATGGTGCAAACGTTGAAATACTGGAGGAAGTGGGACATCCGAATATCGTCATCTTCGGTATGACGGAGAAGGAAGTCCTGAACTATTACAGAAACGGCGGCTACAATTCAAGAGAAATCTATGAATCGGATGCGCGCGTGAAAAGAGTCCTCGACAGTCTCACCAACGGATTCATCAAAGGAATCCAGGTGGAAGGACAGGATATCTTCAAAAACCTCATTGATTACAATGACGAATTCTTTGTGCTGAAGGATTTCGATTCCTATGTGGCAGCGCAGAAAAAGATGGAAGACCTCTATAGGGATCGCTTCACGTGGAATAAGATGTCCATCGAGAACATCTCGTCTTCAGGTGTCTTCTCCTCTGATGTAACCGTCATGCAGTATGCTTCAGGAATCTGGGATACCAGAATCATTGAGCGATAGAAGGAAACTGAACCAAATAGAAAAGCAACCGATAAGTCCTGGAACATTCCAGGACTTATCTCAAATCAGGGATAAAGGATGGTGGAGTACTCTGATCAGCAGGGACACTCGAATTTTATGAATTATCGCGACATAACAATTGAATACAACTCATTCAATGAAACCTACAAAAGACCTTTTGGTGCTACAAAGGTCAATGAAGAAATCACCTTCCGCATACTGGTGGAACAGGCAAAGAATGCTGAAGTGACACTGGTCATCGCAAAGGAAGGGCATGGAGAAAGATACATCCGTATGAGTCCGGATGAGGAGTCATATCATAAAGCTTCCTATACAGCGGATGAAACAGGCCTATGCTTCTATTTCTTCATCATAAGCTATCAGGACCATGATGTGCACCGAACGGTCTATGCAGGTTCACCAGGTCATGGAATCGGCGGAGAACAGGTCATCAGGGAAAACCGCTGGGACATCACCCCATACCAGATCACCTTTCACAATTACACGAAGCCCGCACCGTCCTGGTACAAAGAAACGATTTTCTATCAGATATTCGTTGACCGCTTCTATAACGGGAATGAAGATCAAAGGATCAGCAGCCCGAAGAAGAATTCCTTTCTATACGCCACCTGGGAAGACACTCCCATGTATATCAAGGATTGTCAGGGCAATATCATCCGATGGGACTTTTTCGGAGGGAATCTTCTTGGCGTGGTGAAGAAACTCGACTATCTGAAGGAACTGGGCATCGGAGGCATTTATCTCAATCCCATATTCAAAGCCAGAAGCAATCATAAGTACGATACTGGAGACTATCTTTGCATCGATGAGATGTTCGGTGATGAAGAAACCTTCCAGCTGCTCATTGATGAGGCAGAAAAAAGAGGGATAAGAATTGTTCTGGACGGAGTCTTCAATCATGTGGGTGCAGATTCGAAGTACTTCAACGCTTTCGGCAACTACCCGGAACTGGGGGCTGCAGAAAGCATGGATTCTCCGTATTATCCATGGTTCAACTTCTCCCATTACCCCAGTGAGTATGAAAGCTGGTGGGGCGTGAAGGATCTGCCCAATGTCAATGAGAACAATCCTTCCTATCGTGACTTCATCGTAGGAGAAGACGGCGTCATCGAAAAATGGACGAAGATGGGGATCCGTGGATGGCGACTGGATGTAGCCGATGAGATGCCCGATGATTTCATCAAAGACATCCGTACTACTATGGACAGCATTTCCGAAGACAACATTCTCATTGGAGAAGTATGGGAAGATGCCTCCAACAAAATCGCCTATGGAAAAAGACGAAGATATCTTCTGGGAGACGAAATCCATGCCACGATGAATTATCCATTCAAAGATGGCGTCATAGCATATATAAACGGCCATATGAGGGCCCGAGACCTTTACACCAGGTTTATGTCTCTGAAGGAAAACTATCCAAGAGAAGCCTTTTACAGCGCACTGAACAACCTGGGTACCCATGACACGAAAAGAATCTACACGGAGATCGATGATGTTTCAAAACTGACCATTGCCGTAGGGATGCTTCTGACCTTTCCTGGTGTACCATGCATCTACTATGGTGATGAAGCAGGCATGAAAGGGGAGGCGGACCCCTACAACCGAGGACCTTACCCCTGGGGAAATGAAAATGAAGAGATTTCGGCCATCTACAGAAATATGCTGAAACTCCGCACCTCCGATGAAGCCTTTTCAAAAGGGGAGTTCATTCCATTTTATCAGGAAAATCTGTTCGGCTACTTGAGAACCACAGCAGAAAGCGCCTTCCTCGTCCTCATCAACAGAGATCCGGAAGAGGCGAGGCTGGTGATCAGCGATGTCATCGGATTAGAGTCCATAACAGATGCCCAGGCAGCGCAGCTGGATGATTTCTATTATCTGAAAAGCAGCTCTTTCACCTGCATCAGGCTCCGATAACACAGTAAGGAAGCCCGCTGCACCATATGCTGGTGCAGCGGGCTTCGTTTCTTCCTATCTTTTCTGATTTTCTATTCTTTTCAGATACTCCATTCGTTTATGGGACATTTTCCTTCTTTTTCTCTTCTTCGCTGTATTGAGCATTCTGATGCCGATCATCAGTATCGCAAGAACGACAGCAGTTCCGAGCAGGAGAGGGACGATTTTCTTCAGCAGGCTGTGATCTTTAATTTCATCCAGAATCTGAGATTCCTCCAGTTCCGCTTCGGTGAACAGAATGTCGCTTTCACAGACAAGATCGATTTTACCCACTTCTTCATTATCGATGATGACATTGACCGTATCAATGACATCTCCTTTCTGATGATCTTCCGTGATCACAATTTCATCGAACTCCAGCAGAGGTTTCGGTTCACTCTGCTCTGTGGAGACATAGTGAAAGTCTTCCCTGGCCACCAGGGTGCGTTCTTCTCCGTCTGGCAGAACAATCTTTTTCATTTCCTGACCTTTCTTATACAGAACATGAACGGAAGTGTTTTCAAAAGCCCATTCATATAGCGCTTTGCTTTCTGTCCAGTAGGTGCTCTGGTTCACGCCTTTTACGATGGAGACCACCAGGGTGCGTCCATCTTTTTCGGCTAGGGAGGTGTAGGAAAATCCCGCTTCCGGTGTCCATCCGGTTTTCCCCATGATCACCGGTTCGTAGTAGTACTGACTGTTTTTTCTCATCATGTCGTTCTTGTTGGTTGCCCATCGGTTCATATCTGTGAGAAGATTGGTCAGTGGAAGCATGTGACTATGTTTCTGGGCGATTTCCAGCAGCTTCTCATTCTTACCCGCTTCGGCCGTTATCAGCGCCAGATCACGGGCGGTACTTATGTTGTTTTCGCTGTCATCATAGAAGAGACCCGAAGGGTTATGAAATTCTGTATTCACTGCACCGATGCTGTGGGCTCTTTCCGTCATGAGCTTGGCAAAGGCCTCAATGCTTCCTGATACCTCTTCCGCTAGAATCTCAGCGGCGTCATTGGCTGAATGAAGCATAAGGGCATAAAGAAGGTCAATCACCATGATCTCTTCGCCTTCCTTGAATCCCATGGATGCTCCTTTGGCATAGGGTGGATTGGGTCCAACCGTTACCATTTTCTCCAGATCCAGCATTTCAGCAGCAAGCAGGGCGGTCATCACCTTCGTCGTGGACGCGATGAGATTCTGCTTCTCGCTTTGCTTGTCATAAAGAACCACACCGGTTTCTGCATCCATGACTACAATGGATGCAGAAAAAGTTTCCGGTGGAGGTGTTCTGGTATCTATTGTCGAACCGAAGACGGATTGAACTGTAATTGTACTCCATAGCAATATTAAAATCATCATTCCTGGTAGTTTACTCTTATTATGTCTCAATTTTCACACCTCGCTTCAATAATTATATCAAATATCACAATAGAGCACTATAAAAAACATAAAATAATACATAATAGAAGTAAAAGTATAATAGTAGATGTAGGTGAAATCGATGAATCTCCTCAGCAAGAACAGAAATGACTTCCATTCAACGCTCCACAGAACAGTCTTATGCATCTGTATGACCACCATGATCCTCAGTTTTGGCGGATGCACCCGGGACAAGGAAACCCTTTTCCTGGATCCGGAAGCCGAAGAGGATATTGTGGTCGTGACGGAAGAAGAGGTGCCTTTATTAAACATCATCGTCGAAATCAAGGGAGAAGTCCTGGATCCGGGAGTCTACACCGTGCCGGGTGATTCCAGACTCAATGATCTGGTTCAGGTGTCCGGTGGCACCACACCTTCTGCAAACCTCAGAAATGTGAATCTCGCCATGAAGATTGAGGATGGACAATCCTTCTATATTCCATCAGTTCATGAAGAAGAGCAGGAAATCACTGTAGGAGAGGAAAGCCAGGGGGATGGCAAAATCAATCTCAATAAAGCCACGCGAGAAGAGCTCATGAGCGTCACCGGCATCGGACCATCGACGGCCGACAATATTCTTGCCTACAGGGAGGAGAATGGGAAATTCACCTCTGTGGATGAGCTCGTGCAGGTGAATCGCATCGGAGACAAGACCCTGGAGAAAATCAGAGACTTTTTTATCGTGAAATAGGAAAACGGGAATCTGTTCATCAGATTCCCGTTCATTCTATGCGTTTATGGTTTCTTTGAGCAGTTCAATGCCTTTTCTGATTCGTTCCAGGGATTCTTCTTTTCCAAGAACATCCGCTGCCTCGAATGCGCCTCCGGGTGTGAACTGTTTTCCTGTCAGTGCGGTTCTGATGGGCCAGAGCATCTGTCCGTTCTTCATGCCCAGTTCCTTCACTTTTTCAAGAACGATTTCATGAAGCTTCTCGATGTTCCAGTCTTCAGCGGAAACAGACTCCAGTACCGGAAGAATGGTCTCCAGAGAGGAGAGGGCCACTTCATTGTTGGTCTTCATCTTCTTATGTGTATACATATCGGTGGAATACTCCGGCAGGGCGTAGAAAAAGTCCAGCTGTCCGGTGATTTCACTGAGCACTTCCACACGAGTGTGAAGGATCTCCGCAATCTTCATGGTGTCCAGCGGCTTATCCTTGATGTCTTCCATAATATAGGGTAAAGCCAGTTCATGGAACTTCTCAAGGGGCAGCTTTTTCAGATATTCTCCATTCATCCATCTGAGTTTCTCTGAATCGAAAATGGCAGGACTCTTATTGATGTTCTTGTATTCGAATACCTCAACCAGTTCTTCCAGCGAAAAAAGCTCCTGGGTTGTACCGGGATTCCATCCCAATAAGGAAATGTAGTTCAGCACAGCTTCTTTCAGGTATCCCTTGGCCAGCAGATCCTCAAAGGAGGCATCACCGGTTCTCTTGGAAAGCTTATGCTGCGCATCCTTCATGATGGGAGGACAATGGACGTAGACTGGAACATTCCATCCGAAGGCCTCATAAAGTCTGTTGTACTTCGGTGATGAGGAAAGATATTCGCTTCCACGAACCACATGGGTGATTTCCATGAGATGGTCATCCACAACATTGGCGAAATTATAGGTTGGAAGTCCGTCGCTCTTGAGCAGGACCATATCTTCCAGTTCCTCATTATCCACTGAAATGGTTCCATAGATGACGTCTTCAAACTTGGTTACGCCTTCGGTGGGATTGTTCTGTCTGATCACATAGGGAAGTCCCTTACTGAGATTGTTTTCCACTTCTTCATGGCTCAGGGAACAGCAGTGCTTGTCATATTTGAATGGCTTCTTCTTCGCTTCCGCATTTTCTCTCAGCATATCCAGACGCTCTTTTGTGCAGAAGCAGTAGTAGGCTTCCTTTTTTTCCACAAGCTTTTCCGCATACTCTCTGTAAATGTCTCTACGCTCGCTCTGGACATAGGGACCGAATTCTCCCCCCACATCAGGACCTTCATCATGAATCAGTCCTGTATCTCTCAGCGTATTGAAGATCACATCCACAGCACCTTCCACATATCTCTCCTGGTCTGTATCCTCAATTCTTAATATAAAGTCTCCGCCTTCATGTTTGGCAATCAGATACGCATACAAAGCGGTTCTCAAATTACCCACGTGCATGTATCCTGTCGGACTTGGGGCAAATCTTGTTCTTATTTTACTCATAACAGCCTCCTTACAGATTAAAGAAGTTTCGGCCACGAGCCAAAACTTCATTGTCATCCTTAATTATACTATTCAGGTGATTTCTGTCAATTGGTTAGGGGGATAACTTCTTTCCCATTTGCCGCAAAGACGATGCTGCCCATTTCTTCTGTGAGAAGCGTCTTGGCTCCGATGGCCTCATATCGCTCCAGAATTTCAGGGGAGGGGAGGTTGTGATCATTTCCAAGACCGGAGGTCACCACGATATAGTCAGGAGCCACTTTCTCGAGAAAAGCTTCCGAACTTGAAGTTTTCGATCCGTGATGGGGTGCTTTCAGCACATCGGATTTCAGCTCCTTACCCGTTCGAATCACCTCGGTTTCGATGAGCTCCTCCGCATCCCCGGTGAAGAGAAAAGCATTTAAGCCCACCACCAGCCTCATGATGGGAGAGTAGTTGTTGGGATTGAGGTAGGTGTCTCTGTTTGGCGATAGAATCTCCAGGGAGATGCTTTCTCCGAACTTGAACTCCATGCCGCCTTTGAGCATTTTTCTCGGAATCTTTTTATCATCGAGTACAGTGGTCATCCGGATGAAGGATTTTGTCACGAGCTCCTTATCCGGCGCATAGAATTCCCCGATATCGAAGGCAGACAGCACATCACCCATGCCACCGATATGGTCTTCATGAGGGTGAGTCAGAAAAACAAGGTCCAGTCTGTTCACATCATAGGTTTTCAGGTATTCTATGATGGTATCCGCATGTTCCTGCTCTCCGGCATCAATGAGTATGTTCTTCCCGTTGACTTCCATGAATATGGAGTCTCCTTGGCCGATATCGATATAATGAACCTTCACAGGTGCGTTAACGGACTGGATTCTGGTGACTGTAGTGGATTTTTCAACGCCCACGATGCCGTAATCCAGCACAAAATAGATTCCGACCAGACTGATCAGAAGAATGATGAAAAGAATCATGGGCAGATAAGTTCTTTTTCTCATGGATACCTCCGAATTTCTCTTTATCATCATTTTACCATCATTCCAGATAATTAGACAGACACTAGCGCGCGGCACACATTCCATTTCCGCTATTCTTTCCCTGCATCATGAAAATACTTCATGAAAACCATAGGCCGGGAAAGAATAATGCATTATAATGGAATATAAGAAAATGAACAATCTGCTCAGAAAAAGAAGATTGATACACTGCAAGGAGAAAATATATGGTATTTGATATAATAAGCAAAATCCGATTTGGTCTGTCACTGATTCGACTATGGTTCAGCATGCTCGGAACCCGATTCGCAAAAAAGAAAATGAGCCGGGATGCCTACTATCAGGAAATTCTTAGAAGAGCCAAAGTCCATACTTCCGACCTGGTCAGAATATCCAGGATGAACCTCGTGGTGGAAGGTCTGGAGAACATTCCGGATGAACCGGTGGTCTTTATGGGAAATCATCAGTCCTACATCGATATCTACGTGACGGTCACAACCTTAAGCAGAAGACTGATCCTCATCGGTAAGAAGGAAATTCTGAAAATACCCATAATCGGTAAATTAGGCCGTGAGATGAACGTTCTCTTCCTTGATCGGGAAAACCCTCGCGAAGGGCTAAAAACGATTCTGGAGGCCATCAGGCTCATTAAAGAGGAAAGGTTTGATGTACTGATCTATCCTGAAGGCACTAGAAGCAAGTCCAGAGAAATGGGGGAATTTCACAAAGGCAGTTTCAAGATTCCCCAGAAATCAAAAGCACCCATTATTCCAATGATCGTCAATGATGCATACAAGGTGTTTGAAGACACCTACAGAGTCACCCCCGGGGTGGATGTCCACCTGAAGTTTCTGCCACCCATCTATATGGATCAGCTCACAGAGGATGAGGTGAGGAATATCGATCAGGTGCTCAAAGACAGAATCCAGAAGGAACTGGACGATTTCAACGAAAAATGAACAGAATTTAAAAAACAGCTGCGATGTAAGCAGCTGTTTGCTTTTTGCTATTTTTTGATGACTGATTTTCCCTAAAGCTTGATGTTTCTGTCCAGTGGCTGTGATAAGGAGATAAAGGTATCGGTTCTCTGTACACCACTGATGATATTGATGCTATTGAGAAGCAGATCCTGCAGGTGAGCGATATTCTTACATACGAGTTTTGTAAATATAGAATAGTCTCCAGTTGTATAATGCAGTTCTACAATTTCATTGATATTAGCCAGTTCGTCGATGGCTGCCTGGAAAGAGGAGCTCTTGTCCAGATAGATTCCCACGAAGCAGCAGACGTCATAGCCCAGTTTAGGCATATCCAGAAGAATCTTCGTACCTTTGATAATGCCAAGGTCTTCCATTTTCTTCATTCTCACATGAATCGTACCACCTGAAACATGACACACTCTTGCGATTTCAAGATATGGTGTTCTAGCGTCCTTGATGAGAATTTCCAGAATCTGAAGATCCAGATCATCCAGATTGATTCCAGTATTGCTTGTCATAATGCACCCCCATAATTAGATATAACTTATTATATCAAATAAAATGACATAAAATAGTAATATCGTAAAAAAAATATTCTTTTTCCATGGATTTTATAATACACAATAATTAACAATTTGTAAAGGAGTGTTTTCAGCCGAAGCGATATTATTCTTGATTATTCAGCTGGAATGGCATAAAATGAAAAGGAATTGAGGGAGGTTTTAACTTGAATTGGACGAATCTGTTAGTTATTTTTGCCATGTCCATTGCCATCTTTTTTGTTTACTCCATAGTGAACATCAACTATCTGAGTAAGCTTAAAGTCAGTAAATGGACCGTATTGGTTGTATCGCTGGTATTCCTGTTTATAGGTCTAATCATTCCGGCATACACCGATAATCTGATCATCCATTATATACCCACAGCAATCTTTGTGTTCTTTTTCCTGTGGTATTCCGATCTGTCTGGACTATCCAGAATCGGTGCACCGAAAAGCAGACCATCCGCTGCAAATACTACAACCATAAGACCCAAGGCAAAGCCGAATAAACTGAAGTATGTCGATGAAAAAGACATCGTGAAAGCGGACGAACTGAAAGGGAAGAACAAACTTTTCAAGAAAAAAAAGAAATAATTTCTTTAATGATTCTAAAAGAGATTATACGCGCAGATATGGCAGCATATCTGCTTTTTTTACAGAGAAAAGCAGCCGCATCATGTAGCATGATGCGGCTGCCTGTTCTTAAGATTCTATTTTATGAGCAACCCGTGGTTGTTCCGCAGTCCAGACAGACCTTACAGGTTCCGTTCTTGACCATTCTGGTGCTCTGACAGGTAGGGCATACAGAGTCGTAGAGTTTTTCACCGTTCTTCTCTGCGTCCTTTATGATGTCCTTCACATCGGTCTCGTCCACAACCATGGACAGCTGCTTGATGTTCTCAGTCTCATAGTAATTGTTCACAAATCTGGATCTTGATCGGGTCAGCACATCATTCTCTTCCGGCTTGATCTGCACCCTGGAGTAATCGCCCAGTTCGATATCAATGACCTTGGAGATCAGATCCGAAATGGAGCTGACATTCTTGATGTAAGGATGCTTGGAAACAAATCCGTAGGGTTCGTATTTCTGACCTCTCAGCATTTTGGAGATATCCTTTGGAGGGATATGATACTGCAGCATGACGGATACTGTCTTGGACAGGGAGTTGAGCAGTCCTGTGATCAGGGTTCCTTCTCTGTCGGTTGTCATGTAGATTTCAGAAATTTCACCTCTGGCATTTCTGTTCACCGTGACATAAACTTTAACATCATCGATCTGAGCAGGGTGGGTATGTCCGGCACGGATGCCATTCATTTTCTCTCTCCTGTTTCCGCCAGCATTGCTCTTTGGAAGATTTCTTCTGGCTTCTTTTGCGTATTCCAGCAGAGCATCGTAGGTGAGATTTTCCAGTTCCAGATTCTCATCCTGATGATCGATCTTCGTATTCAGCGGCTGAGCGAACTTGGAACCATCTCTGTAGAGGGAGATTCCCTTGACGCCGGTTTCCCAGGAACGAATGTGGACTTCCTTGAAGTCTTCCACGGTCGCATCCTTAGGCAGATTCACGGTCTTTGAAATCGCACCGGATACAAGAGGGGTGAGCGCAGCGACCATGAGTACATGGCCATAATGCTGAATGAATCTTTTTCCGGTTCCACATACGTTGGCCGTATCAAAGATCGGATAATGCTCTTCCTTCAGGTGTGGAGCTCCTTCGATCTTACCGTCAATAACCATGCCGTTTTCTTCCTTGCCGATGTAGGCCATGATATCCTGGACCTCTTCTTTGGTGTATCCAAGATTCTTCAGTGCCACTTCGATAATGGGATTGGCGATGGTCATGAACCCGCCGCCTACAAGCTTCTTGTAGACCACGTGGGAGAAGAAAGGCTCAATGGATGTGGCAGCGCAGTCCATAGCAAAGGATATGGTACCAGTCGGCGCAATGACGCTGACCTGGGCATTTCTGTATCCGAATTCTTCTCCATGATTCACCGCATCCGTCCAGGACTCTTTCAGCATATCAGAAAGCTCTGTCTGGCCAAGTTCCATAAGAAGACCATGGTTGATTCGGATGGGCTCATAATGAAGCTCTTCCATTTCGGTATCCAGAGCACCTGCCACTCTTGCATGGTTTCGGATGACTCTGTTCATGTATTTACTGTTCAGATCATATTTTTCAAAGGGTCCGACAGCTTTCGCCATCAATGCGGAAACCTTGTAGCTTTCTCCTGTGATCAGTCCCATGATTCCCGCAGAAAGCGCTCTTGCTTCATCGGAATCGTAAGGAAGGCCTAAAGCCATAAGCAGGGATGCGATATTCGCAATACCCAGTCCTGTAGTTCTGAACATGTAGGTTTTTCTTGCAATGTCCACTGTAGGGAACTGTCCCCAGTTGATGGAGGATTCCAGAAGCAGCTGATTCAGGCCGATCATATGCTTCAGACCCTTGACGTCCAGTATATTCTTTTCCACATCATAGAATCTGTAGATATTCAGGGATGCCAGGTTACAGCTGGTGTCATCCAGGAATGCGTACTCCCCGCATGGATTGGTGGAATTCAGTCTGTTGTGCTTTGCCCAGAGATCTCCGTCTTCCCCAGCAGGGCATGTATGCCATGCATTGAATGTATCGGTGAACTGCGGTGCAGGGTCAGCTGATCTGCAGGCGGCATCGTTGAACTCTTCCCATAGCTTGGACACCTTGATGTCTCTGTTGACGGAATCATCCACTCTTCCTCGAAGTGTGATGGTGGCATCGGGATCATTTTCCAGATTCTTCACTTTTCTCATGAATTCATCTGAGATTCTCAAGGAGTTGTTGGAATTCTGTCCGGATACGGTTTCGTATGCTTCTCCATCGATATCCGCATCATATCCCATCTTAGCCAGTGCACGAACCTTATCTTCTTCCTTTGCTTTCCAGAGGATGAACTGTTCGATTTCAGGGTGGTCCACATCCAGACAGACCATCTTGGCTGCTCTTCTTGTGGTTCCGCCTGATTTGATGGCACCAGCATTTCTGTCGAGGCCTTTCAGGAAGCTCATAAGACCTGATGAAACGCCTCCACCAGTGAGGTTTTCTCCAACAGCTCTGATATTGGAGAAGTTGGTTCCAGTTCCGGATCCGCCCTTGAACAGTTTGGTTTCAGAAACATACTGCTCGGAAATGGAATGATCTCCGAGAAGCTTGTCTTCAATGGAGAGAATGAAGCATGCGGATGCCTGGGTTCTTGTATAGGTATCCTGAGATTTGACGACTTTCTTCTGCTTAGGATCATAGTAGTACAGATCATTCTGTCCACCTGTGATGCCATAGCTCTGCTTCAGCCCGGTATTGAACCACTGTGGAGAGTTTGGCGCATACATCTGATTCAGAAGGCCATAGACCATTTCATCGTAGAAGATGTCTTTTTCTTCCTGTGTCTTAATGATTCCTTCATCTACAAGAGACTCCATCCAGAAAGAAACCATTCGATGGGCGACCATTTTCATGGAATCCTCATAACCGGATTCATTGTTTACACCAGCTCTTCTGAAATACTTCGAAGCGATGATGTCAACGGCGTTCTGTGAATAATGAACCGGAAACTCCAGTCCCTTCATTTCTGTAATCACTTTACCGGTCTTATGGTTTTTCAAAAGAACATCTCTTTTGCTCCAGTCAAATAAGTCATACACAGTTTTGTCTTTATTATTATCCAGCTCTTTAGTATAATAACGTTTAAACAAGTCTTTAATATCCTTCATTGCTTACCTCCCAAATAATTGACGATGAATTAAGTATAATACTATATGTTGTGCAAAGCAATACTGAAAAACACAATATGTAGATATTTAACAACTTGACAATGCGAAAAAAAGGAGAAAAGAAATAACGGGAATTAAAGGAACTCAAAAAGAGTCCATGAAAGATCGATTCATCGGATAAATTTGCACGAAGCGCACAAAATTTGAGGAAAATGAGGTATGATGATTAAAGAATTTAAAGGGATGAGACCCAAAATACAGGAAAATTGTTTTATTGCGGAAAATGCGACACTGATCGGAAACATCGAAATCGATGAAAAGTCATCCGTCTGGTATGGCGCGGTGATCCGAGGAGATGTGGCCCCCATACGCATCGGAAAGGAAACCAATATTCAGGATAATTCCATTCTCCACACAGACGAAGGCCTCACGATGACCATAGGGGATCATGTGACCATCGGACACGGCTGCATCATTCACGGCGCATCCATACTTGGACATTCCATCATCGGCATGGGAAGTATTCTTCTGAACGGATGCGAAATCGGAAAAAACTCCATGGTCGGTGCCGGAAGCCTTGTCACAGAAGGCAAGGAGATTCCGGAGGGAGAACTATGGATGGGACGCCCTGCAAAATTCGTGAGAAAGCTTACAAAGGAAGAAATCAAAAAACTGGAAAACTCGGCAAAGCACTATTTTGACTATGCCATGGCGCATAAAGGAGATTATAATGATTAGATTCGGGGATTACAATATGTTGAAAGTGAAGCGAGAAGCAACCTTCGGACTTTATCTGGACAAGGAGACAGGAAACACCTCCGACGACATCCTTCTGCCCAATGGGAATATCGTTGGGGACACACCGAAGATCGGGGACGAAGTTGAGGTGTTCATCTACAGAGACTCCAAGGACAGACTCATCGCTACAATGAAAAAGCCTAAGGTTACAGTCGATAATTTTGCAGTCCTTAAGGTGACTTCTGTCACTGAATTCGGCGCCTTCATGGATTTCGGACTGGAAAGAGACATCCTGGTGCCCAAAAGAGAAATGAAATACACCATGGTTCCCGGGAATGAATACCTGGTATTCATCTATGAGGACAAAACCGGTCGTCTGGCCGCTTCCACTGAAGTAGGCCGCTATCTGGATCTTCCTGAGGAAGATCAGTACCAGGTGGGCGACACGGTCACAGGAATCGTCTATGATAAACAGACCAACGGCACACTGGAAGTGGCCATTGAAGAAAAATATATGGGTATCGTTCTGAAAAACGAGTACTTCACGGATATCCGTCCTGGCGACAGAGTCACAGGAACCATCAAGAGAATCCTTGAAGATGGCAGAATCAGCTTCACGCCCCGTAAGAAGATGATTGAGGCGAAAGAGGAGCTTTCTGACACCATTTTAGACTATCTCAAGGAACACGAAGGATTCATGCCGTACAATGACAAGTCCACACCGGAGGAGATCAGAAAACAGTTCAACAGCAGCAAGAACTATTTCAAGATTTCTCTCGGGAATCTCATGAAAAAAGGACTCATCAGACAGGATGAAAAGGGAACCTATCTGAAATAAGGACCCCTATAAAGGAGGACACAAATTGATTGAAGCAGCAAATCCCACAGGAATGAGCAGAGAAAAGAAACTGAAGAGCGCACTGCTTTTCACCAAAGCGCAGCTGAAAAACGAAACAGACACCCTGGCGAATCTAGCCAACATCAGCGCCGTCATCAATATGTACATGGATGACATCAACTGGGTAGGATTCTACCTCATGAAGGAAGGAGAGCTGGTGCTCGGACCCTTCCAGGGAAAACCGGCCTGTAACCGCATCGAAATCGGTGCAGGGGTATGCGGTACCTGTGTGAAGGAAGGCAAATCCCAGATGGTGGATGATGTACTTGCCCTCGATAATCATATCGCATGCGATTCCGCATCCCGTTCCGAGCTAGTGGTGCCCATCTATAGAAGCGGAGAGATCTTCGGCGTTCTGGACATTGACAGTCCTTCACTGGCCAGATTCACAGAGCTTGAGAAAACCTATATGGAAGAACTTGTTGGGATTCTGGAAAAATCTCTATAGCAGAAAATAAGAGTCACTATAAAAACAGATTGAACCGTAACTTACGGCTCAATCTGTTTTTTACATTTTATTCTTCAGTTCCAGAATGGTATTGAATTCGGTGTACATCAGATCCAGTGTTTCCAGGATTCTCGTCATACCTTCAGAATCCTCAGTGGGGTAGATCCTCTGATGAGGCATGTATGTTGTCTCTTCCTTAGTGGTATTCATGAAATCAAGACTTCCAAGCGCATCGATGAATTTTCTGAACTCCTTGACGTCTGAATCCTTCAGGAGCACTTTAAAGGTGTCTTTCGTATAGCAGATATCATAGGCCAGGTGCGTCATGACTTTCAGTCTTCGGATGATTTCTTCGGATGTCATCAGTTTTTTCTTCTGCAATGCATTCAGCGGAATCAGCGGTTCTTTCTTCAATGCTTCAATATTGTCTGTGACAGCTTCAATATCCGCAAAAACGTGCGAGAAGGGCATATTATAACTTCTCTTTTCTGATGATTCATCTTCGAGAAGATACTCATAGGTCAGAGACATGATGGTTTCAAGCTTGAGTCTGACAAATTCCAGTCTCTTTCTTGTGATTTTTCTGTAATAGAAGAAAGAGAAGATGAGGTTGAAGACAATGGCTATGAGTACGCCGAGCCCCAACGCCAGCATACGTAGCCGGATGGTCAGTAGAATGCTCGGATTGCCCATGGCATCGCTCTGAATGTACTGTGTCATATAGATACTGGTGAAGATAGCCACAGGAGACACTGCTCTGTAATCGATCTTCAGGGCCATGTAAAGGGTAAGTCCCATTCCCAGCATGATGGTAAATACATTCGCACCAAAGAAGTAGACGAGAATTCCGGTTGTGACTGCACCGAGGAAGGAGGCAAGCAGCTGATTGATACCACCTTTGACGGCTGATATGTTTGTCGCTTCGAGGTTGTACATGACTCCAAGAAGGACAGAGATCATGTCAAGCCTGGTGACTTCAAACATCCTGCCGAAAACAAAGCCCGTTCCGATGGCCAGCATCGCCTTTACAATATACAGCCAGGAGTCAAGAAGCACGGCTTCTTTCCTTAGTCCAATCAGTCTCTTAATCTGTTCCA